>JACCSN010000465.1 GCA_013812985.1 Hyphomicrobiales bacterium
GGATACACAACTACTCTACGTACTCTAAAAGAAGCACCACTGGTTCATGCGAGGGGCCACCTTCTATCAGCTCCACCTCCTGCTGGACAAACAGGCCGGAGAGCAGATCGAGCTGGTCGATACAATCGCAGAACGTGTACAGACCCTCGGCGGCGTAGCCGTGGGCGACCCGCGGCACGTCGCGGAGATCACGCGGGTTCCTTGCCCGCTGGACGGTTGCGATGAGGTGCCGGCGATGTTGTCCCGGCTACTCAAGGCGCGCGAAATCCTGATCGACGCGCATGACGCGGTCGCGAGGACTGCCGAGTTCGGCGACGATGGCACGAATGACCTGATCGTATTGTCCGTGATCCGGACGGGGAGACGCACGCCTGGTTTCTAGCGGAGCACCTCCCTCGCCGGCCACCGCGAAATACTTCAGGAGCCAATAATCATTGGCGACGCAGTTCGCCGGTGGCAGCGCGTCGACTGCCTCGCCGTCACGCGAAAGATGCCAAGATTGCAACCCCGTCGGCTGCCGGAAAACAAGGCCGCGGTGCCGGTGCAAATCGCCAGGGCTTCCCGGAATCCCGTGCATCTCAAGGTATCGCGCGCTCGCATAGAGGGCGAAGGAGGCGCTTGCCAGCCGGAGCGCCACAAAGTCGAGATTGGACGGCTCGCCCCCAATAAAAGATGCCGTCGAAGGAGCGGCTGCGTTCCGGCGCGAACAGGTATCCGGAAGACAGGAAGATCACGTCGAGCTTGACCTGCGGATAACGGCGGCGAAAGGTGAAGAGCAGCTCCGACGTGAAGGAGGTGCCAAATTCGCCCGTCGAGCCGATCGTTAGTGTGCCCGCGATTTCGCGCCGAATTTCGGTGATCGCAGCGTTCGCGTCGTCGCAACTCGCTCGGATGCGATGCGCATGGCCGAGGAACTCGCTGCCCGCATCTGTCAGCAGGAGATCGCGTCCTTCGCGCACGAAGAGCTCGATTCCGAGCCTGTCCTCAAGCTGCCTGATCTTGTGGCTGAGAGTGGATTTCGGCAGGCGATGCAATCGCGCGGCAGCGGAAAGCGAACGGGCATCCGCCACTTTGATGAAGTAATCGACCGCGACCAGATCCATACCTGTTCAAGATTTTGGACGATACTTCCAATTCTGCGCTGAGAATCTACAATTGCATGGACGAGCGAAATACGGAAGGATCGGCTGGAGCGAGGCCGGAGGCTTCCGATGCAGCAGACGCCGGTTGAGCGGAGCGCCGCGGACAAGGAGAGGTCGAAGCGACCGCGCGAGAGCAGCTTCTCCGCGGAGAATTGGGATCTGCTTTCGCGGTTCTGGCATCCGATCGTCTATGGCTCCGACCTCGGGGCGAAGCCGCTTCCAATCCGGCTTCTGGATCAGCGCCTGGTCGTCTATCGCGCCGGCCGCCGCGTCGTCGTCGCCAACGATGTCTGCATTCACCGCGGCGCGCCCCTTTCGCGCGGATGGATTGCGGACGAGACCCTGGTTTGCCCGTACCACGGCCTGCGCTTCGACGGGTCCGGACGATGCGTCGCCATTCCGCCGGCCGGGCCGGTTGCTCATATTCCGCCGAAGCTCCGCCTCACCACCTATCCCGTGGCCGAAAGATACGGGATCGTCTGGACCTGCCTTTCGCCGGAACCGCTGGCTCCCTTGCCTGAATGGCCGGGCATGGAACAAATGAACCTGCAGAAGGTGAAGCTCGCGCCCGCCGACTGGGACTGCTCGGCCTTCCGCCATGTCGAAAACTTTAACGACGTCGCGCATTTCTCGTTCGTGCATGCCGGGACGTTCGGTGATCCCACTGCTCCGATCGTCGCCCGCTATGACGTCGCGCCCAGCGCGAATGGCCTGCGCCGCAGCATGCCGGTCAATCAGGTGGACCGGGATAGTTTCGGGAAGGGATCCGATCAAACCACCGTGATGGAATATGACTACGACTACACTCTGCCTTTCAACTCCAGCCTAGTGATTTCGAGCCCTGACGGCCGCGATGAATACATCTATGACGCGGTCTGTCCGGTCTCTTCGGCAAAGTCGCGCATCTTCATATAAAAGGCGCGGAACTACGATCTGGACCAGCCCGTGGATGAGTGGATCACGTTCCAGCAAGCGGTCAATGAGGAGGATCGCTGGATCGTGGAAGCCCAGCATCGGGAAGAGATTCCGATGGATCTGAAGACCGAGGCCCATATCCTTGCGGATGCCTGGTCCATCGCATTCCGCCGCCGCTGGGCGCAACTCGGCTACACCGATCACTGACCTGGAGACGTTCTTGACCGAAATCCGCGACTACATCCGCGCCGGACGCGCCGAACTGAAGGCGACGCTCATTCTTCGCGGCGGAACGCTGGTCAATGTGGCGTCCGAGGAGATTTATCCGGCCGATGTGGCTGTCTTCCGCGACCGCATCGTCGCGGTCGGCGACGTAGCCGAGTATCAGGGCGAAAAGACCGAAATCGTCGACGCCACCGATTTTCATCTCTGCCCAGGCATGATCGACGGCCATCTGCACGTCGAGTGCTCGAAGATGTCGATCACCAGTTTCGCCAAGGCGGTGGTGCCCCTCGGCACCACGTCCATCGTATCCGGCCTCGACCAGATCCTTGTCGTCGCCGGCTTGGAGGGCGCCCGCGAGTTCCTTGACGAGGCGAAAGGCACGCCGCTGAGGGTCTTCTGGGGCGCGCCGTGCAAAACGCCGTATACTCTGCCGGTCTCCCATGTCGGCCATTACTTCGGGCCGGACGATCACCGCGCCACGCATTCGTGGCCGGAATGCGTCGGCATTTGGGAAACCGTTCGCGAGTTCATCCAGGAAATGGATGACGACGTCCTCGCCGCGATCGAGATCGCCGAGCGGAGCCGGCTGCCGGTGCTGGGCTGCTCGCCGATGTGCCGCGGCCGGCCGCTGAACAGTTATCTGCAGGCCGGCATCCGCGCCGACCATGAAAGCTACGATGCGGCTGAGATGCTGGAAAAGTTGCGGAACGGCATGCACGTGGTGATCCGCGAATCCTCGATCTCCCATTTCCTCGCCGAGAATCTCCGGATCGTCACGGAAATGGGGATCACCGCCACTCGCCGGATCAGCTTCTGCACCGACGATGTGGTCGCCACCGACATCCTGAAGCGCGGCCATCTCGACAATATGGTCCGCATGGCGGTCGCGCAGGGTGTGCAGCCGCTCGCGGCAATTCAAATGGCGACGATAAACGGCGCCGAAGCGGTGCGCATCGACCATAAAGTTGGCTCGATTACGCCCGGGCGGGCGGCCGACATCCTGCTTGTCAGGGTTCTCGAAGATTTTCGGGTCGAGCGGGTGATCGCCAAGGGCAAGCTTGCCGCGGAGAATGGCCGGATCGTCGGACCGCTGGATCCACCTGCGCGCAGCCGAAGGCTGACCCGGACCTTCCATGGCGAAACCGTTAGGCCGGACGATCTCGTGGTTCCCGGATTAAGCGACGGGGCGCAGGCGCAGGTGCTGGCGATCGCCATCACGCCGGAAAGAATCTTTGTCCGCAAGCGGCGCAACGTGAGCCTGCCGATCGAGGCCGGAAGGATCTTGGCCGATGTCGCACAGGACGTGCAATACGTCACCGTGGTGGAACGCTACGGCCGCACGCGCAACCGGCCGGTCGCCTTCGTTTCCGGTTTCGGGCTGAGGTCAGGCGCGCTCGCCACATCCGCCGCGCCCGACGACAACAATATCGTCTGCGTCGGCACGAACGCCGAGGAAATGACCGTCGCCATCAATCACATCATCGCCAACGAGGGCGGCCAGGCTGTCGTCGATCATGGCCGCGTGACAGCCTTCCTGCCGCTCCCGATCGGCGGCATCGTTTCCGATATCGAACCGGAAGACATGGCGGCGCGCGAACAGGCGCTGGACGATGCGGCGCGCGCGCTCGGCTGCACGCTGCCCTGGCCGTTCATGTATATGTTCGTCCTGCAGATTACGGCGATACCGGATTACGCAATCACCGATCTCGGCGCAATCGACTGCGTCAACCTTAAGGTCGTCGATCCGGTGTTGGCTTGATTCTTTGACGCGAAAGGGAGGACTGGATGTCGAACAAACGAATGTTGCAGCTGGCCGCGGCCGCTGTGATCGCGACCTTCGCCTCGACGATCACGGCGTGGGCGCAGGAGCCGACCGCGCTCAAGATCGCCGGCATCCTGTCGGCCGGCAGGGAGTCGCCCTGGGAGACCTCGTTCATCAATTCGATGAACCGGGTCATCGCCGCCAAGCCGCATGGGCTCGACATCGAGGTCACCTATACCGAGAATGTCTACGACAATGCCGAGCAGGTGTTTCGCACATATGCCGAGACTGGCGAATACGACATCCTGTTCGGCGATACCGCCTACGCCGACGCGATAGAGAATCTAAAGGACGAGTTCCCCGAGACCATGTTCGTGATGTCCGGATCCGGCAATCGCGGCCTCGGCGGCAATGCCTACTGGATTTTCATCCACGCCCATGAGCCGGCCTACGCCATGGGAATGCTGGCCGGCAAGCTGACGCAATCCAACATCGTGGGCGCCGTCTCCACCTTCCCGGCCGAAGACACCAACGACCAGATCAACGCCTTTTTCCAGGGCGCCAAGGAAGCCAACCCGGAAGTCACCCAAAAGGTGACCTATATCCAGTCCTGGTATGATCCTGCCAGGTCGAATGAAGCAACGTCGGCGCAGATTGCCGCGGGTGCCGACATGATCTACCAGATGTCCGGCGCCTTCGAGGTCTGTGAGCAGCAAGCGATCGGCTGCTTCGGCAATTATGTCGACATGGCGCCGGTGGCGCCGAAATCGATCGTCGCCTCGACAATCGTGAACTGGGATCCGCACATCAACTGGATCATCGACGAGTGGTGGAAGGTGAAAACGACGGGCGGCGCGTTCAACGCGCCGATGGAGCCGAAATGGTTCACCTGGGCTGAAGGCTCCGGCGATCTTGTCGTCAACCCAGCCTGGGCGGAAAAGATTCCGGCTGATGTGATGGCGGAAATGAAGAAGACCGTCGACGTGATCAAGGTCGGCAACAAGCAGGTCGAGCTCAAACTCGACCAGGCCCAGTCCGACTGATCCGTTCGTGGATGAACGCCAGCGCCCACGGAGCGCCGGCAGTGACCCTAGCCAGGGAGGAAGCGGCGTGGAAGATCGTCCGTCCGGCGCGGCCGTCGAGGTTCCCCGTCTTGCTGTGGAGCATCTGACCAAACGCTTCGGAGCGTTGGTCGCCAATGACGACATCTCGCTTGCGGTCCGCTCCGGCGAACTCCACTGCATACTCGGTGAGAACGGCGCCGGAAAATCCACCCTGTCGTCCTGCCTCTACGGCCTCCTGCAGCCGGACGAGGGGCGGATCGCGGTGGACGGTGTTCAACTGGCGCTCGCATCCCCGCTCGACGCCATTCGCGCCGGGATCGGCATGGTGCATCAGCATTTCGTCCTAGCGCCGCGCTTTACCGTTCTGGAGAACATCACGGTTGGGACAGGCAGCGGCTTCAGGCTGAAGCTCGCCGCCGCGCGCCGTCGCCTGAAAGAGCTGTGCAGCCGCTACAGGATTGCGCTCGATCCCGACGCTGAGGTCGCCGATCTTTCCGTCGGCGAGCAGCAATGGGTCGAAATCGTCAAGGCGCTCTATCTCGGCGCCAGGGTTCTGATCCTGGATGAGCCGACCGCGGTGCTGACGCCCGATGAATCGGCGCGACTCTTCTCGATAATCCGCGAGCTAACGGCAACCGGCATTTCCGTGGTGCTGATCACCCACAAGATGAACGAAGTGATGCAGTCCGATCGCGTCAGCGTGTTGCGGCGCGGACGGCTGGTCGCGACGGTGCGGACCGCGGAAGTGACGCGCGACGAACTCACCCTCGTGATGGTCGGGCGGCCCGTTCAGGCCTCGCATCACCACGTGGCTGCTGCGCGCGGCGGAAACGTCCTGGAGGTCGAAGGGGTCCGACTCCGGCGGGGCGGGCGCGACAGATTGCGGGATGTCAGCTTCCGGCTGGCCGGCGGCGAGATCCTCGGCATTGCCGGCGTGTCTGGCAATGGCCAGGACGAGCTCTTCCCCATTCTAGCCGGCATCGAGCCGCCAAGCGCCGGCTGGATTGCCATCGCCGGAACGCCGATAGAGGGTCTCTCGGCCTATCGCGTGGCGAAGCTCGGCGTCGGCTACGTGCCAAACGACCGCTTCAGGGACGGGCTCGTTCCCGATTTCACCATCGCCGAGAACCAGATGCTCGGGCAGCAATGGGAGGGAGCCTGGCGACTGGGACCCTTCACTAACCGCACCGCCCTGGCCGCCGCCGGCGACCGCGCCATCCGGACCTACGGCATCGTCGCCGCGGGGCCCGAAACCACCGCCAGACGCCTTTCGGGCGGCAATGCCCAGAAGGTCATCCTAGCGCGCGAATTCGCCAAGGCGACACACCTCCTGCTGTGCAACCAGCCGACCCGCGGTCTCGACATCCTCGTCACCGAATTCGTCCACGCCGAGCTGCTGCGCAAGCGCGACGACGGCTGTGCGATCCTGCTCGCCAGTGAGGAACTCGACGACCTTCTCGCCCTCTCCGACCGGATCGCGGTGATGTTCAACGGCGCCATCCTCGACATTCTCCCTCGCGAGGCGGCAGAGATGGTCACCGTCGCGCGTCTGATGGCGGGGCATCGCGGCCCGGCAGAGCAGGGCCTCCAAGTGTGACCATGATCGAGCGGGCGGGGTGGCGTCTGGAGACGCATGCCGAACGGAAGGCGACGGCGCGCGTGCTCGCGCTCACCGCGGCGATGCTTGGGGCGGCCATTCTGTCGAGCCTCCTCTTTCTCGCGGTCGGCGCCGATCCCGGCGAGGCCATGCTGGCGCTGGGACAGGGCGCCTTCGGCTCGCTTCGCGCCGCGACCGAGACGCTGGTCAAGGCGACGCCGCTGATCCTGACCGGGCTCGCCACCGCGGTGGCCTTCCGCGCCCGCATCTGGAACATCGGCGCCGAAGGGCAGGTCTTCGCCGGGGCCATGTTCGCCTATTGGTGCCAGAGCGCGGTCGCCGGGGCGCCGCCGCTGGTCCAGATCCCGGTCTTGCTTGCCGGGGCGATGATCGGCGGCGGTCTTTATGCGGGTCTGGCGGCCATCCTCAAGACGGCCTTTCGCGTCGACGAAGTCATCTCGACGGTGATGCTCAACTACATCATCGTCTACGCGCTTTCGCTGCTGCTGCTGAACGGACCGTGGAGCGAGGCGGGCGGTTTTTTCGAACAGACCGCGAAAGTCGATCCGGGGAGCGAGCTGCCGGTTCTCCTGGATCGGAGCCGGCTGCATCTCGGGTTCCTCCTGGCGCTCGCCGCTGCGGCTCTCGTCCACCTCATGATGGCCAGGACACCGCTCGGCTATGAGATTCGCGCCGCCGGCTCCAACCTCCGGGCGCTCGATGTCCAGGGGACAAATACGCGCCGGGTCGTCATTGTCATCATGCTCATATCGGGGGCGCTCGCCGGACTGGCCGGAATCACCGAGGTCTATGGCGTTCACCAACGGCTGAAGGCGGGGGCGATTGCAGGCTACGGCTATACGGGTATCGTCATCGCCATTCTCGGGCAGCTCCGTCCATGGGGTGTCGTCGCCGCGGCGCTCCTGTTTGGCGCTTTGGTGAACGGAGCCACCCTGATGCAGATCCGGACAGGGGTGCCCTCGGCATTGATCTACGCCATCGAGGCGATCATCCTCCTGTTCTTTCTGGTCGGATGGGCGGCCTGTTCGTTCCGCGTGAGGAGGGTCGCGAATGCTCGATGACCTCCTTCAGGCGTCGATCCTCATCAGCGTGGCGGCCGCTACGATCCGCATCGCCACGCCCATTCTGTTCGCCGCGCTCGGCGAGTTGGTGGCGGAACGCACCGGCGTCTACAATATGGGCCTTGAAGGGACCATGCTGATGGGCGCCTTCACCGGTTATTTCGGCGCCTACCAGACCGGCTCCTTATGGCTCGGCGTGGCGTCGGCCATGCTTGCCGGGGGTCTCATCAGCCTGCTCTTCGCCTTCATCGTGATCAGCATGAAGGTCGAGCAGATCGTCACCGGCCTTGCGATCAACCTTCTCGGTGCGGGCCTCTCGATCTTCTGGCTACGCTCCGCTTTTGCCGGACAAGATATGACGCCGACGATCCCGTTCTTCGCGACCGTCCCTGTACCGGTCTTGAGTTGGATTCCGATCCTCGGGCCGATCCTGTTCGAGCAGAAGATCCTGACCTACGCCGCCTTCCTCGCGGTACCCGCGATCGGTTACTTCCTGTTTCGGACGCGGCTCGGCCTGGAACTCCGCTGCATCGGCGAGAACCCGAAGGCGCTCGACACGAAGGGCTTGAGCGTCGCCGTCCGGCAATATGGCGCCGTCGTCTTTGGCGGAATCATGGCCGGGCTAGGCGGGGCCTTCCTCTCCGTCGGGTCGGCGGCCCGCTTCGTGCCGGACATGACCAATGGCCGCGGCTGGCTTGCGATCGTGATCGTCATCGCCGGGATGTGGCGGCCCGTGCCGATCCTGATTGCCACGCTCGCCTTCTCCTTCCTCGATGCGCTCCAGCTTCAGATCCAGGGCATCGGCATCGCCATACCGTACCAGCTTCTGCTTGCCATGCCGTATGTCGTGGCGATCCTCGCCCTGATTCTCAGCCGAACGCGATCCGGCGCGCCCGCAATGCTCGGCGTCCCATACTCACGGGAGTGAGTATGGGAAATAACGTCCGCGGAACGTTTTATGGACGCCGATACTGCGGTCGGAGCCGGTCAGCCGTGAGGTGGTTTTCAACTCCGCCACGCTCGCCTTCGAGGCGGGGCGCAGCGCACCTACACCTAGTCTAGCGGCATGAGCGTCCGTTCGTGGCTGCTTGTTAGACTAAGGGTCCGTCCGAGAGCTATCGCTTCGGAGCGGGCGGGTTTGGGCTGAGGGTGTAGTTCCATTCGCCGTGGAAGTCATGGCGCCTGAGGTTGACAGCTTGCAGTTCGGCGTCGGAGACCTTG
>JACCSN010000475.1 GCA_013812985.1 Hyphomicrobiales bacterium
AGACGGAGCAGGGGTCGCGCGTATCGACATTGCCGCAGACGGAGCAAAGGCAGACGGCGGCGGCGGCTTCGGCGGTGGCGCGGGCGAGCGGCTCCAAGAGCGCCTCCTTCTTCTTGACGAGGTGCAAGGCGGCCCGTCGGGCGGAGCGGGGGCCAAGGCCCGGCAGCTGCGCCAGAAGCTGGATCAGCCGCTCGATCTCCGGGCCGACGATCGGCTGTCTCATCAGGGTCAGAACGGCAGATTGAGCCCGGCGGGGAGGGACAATCCGGCAGTCAGCTCGCGCATCTTGGCTTCCGCCTGCGCCTCGACCTTGGACTTGGCGTCGCGGGCGGCGGCGACGATGAGATCCTCCAGGATCTCCAGATCGTCCGCCTTGGCGAGCGAGGGGTCGATCTTGACGCTCTTCAGGCCGCCCTTGCCGTCGATAGTCACTTTGACGAGGCCGGCCCCGGAGGCGCCGCTCGCCTCCATGGCCGCGATCTCCTCCTGGAGGCCCTGCATCTTGTCCTGCAGCTCCTTCGCCTGCTTCATCATCCCCATGAGATCGCGCATTATCCATCCTCGTCGTGGTCGGTGTCCTTGCTGTCCGGACTCGGAAAGCGCTCGGCGACCTGGTCGGCCAAGAGAGCTGATTCGGCCTGAAAGCCCGTCATCCCAGCCTTCCGGCCGGCCGGCGCGTTCCGGTCCCGCACATTGACAATCTCCGCTCCGGGGAAACGATCCAGGAGCCTGGCGACGAGCGGGTCGGCCCGCACCTCCGCCATGACGGCTTCGCGGCTCTTCTGGCGGGCTTCGCGGGCCGTCTCGGTCGTCACCTTCTCCTGGCTGATCACGACGATCCAGCGGCGCCCCGTCCAGCCTTGCAGCACCCGGCCGAGGCGCTGCGGCAGCCCGGGATCGGCGTCCGCCGTCAGGGCGATCTCGATCTGGCCCGGCTCGAAGCGGACCGGGCGGACGCAGCGCTCCAGGGCGTTGGCGAGCACGACGTCGCGCTCGGCGCGGGCGCGGGCGATCACGTCCTCGAAGCGGCGGAGCTCGGGCGGGCTCGCGTCAAGCTCCTGCGGCTCGGGCTCGATCCGGCGCATCGGCGACGATTGCGACTGCGCGCGCGGCGAAGGAGCGGGAGCAGGCGCGCGGGCCGGCGGCGGATTGGGCGGCGGCGGCGCATGGGGGCCGGAGGCGGCGAGGAGGCGGATCGCCTCGTCGGGCGTCGGCAAGTCGGCGGCATGGCAGAGGCGGACCAGCACCATGTCGGCGGCGGCGAGCGGCCGGGAAGCCTGGGCGACCTCGCCGATCCCCTTCAGGAGCATCTGCCAGGCGCTCGACAGGACGCGCACCGAAAGCGCTTCGGCGAAGAGCGCGCCGCGCACTCGTTCCGTCTCCGACAGCGCGGCCTGGCTCGCCGCCTTCGGGGCAAGCTTGAGGCGGGTGACGTAATGGGTGAATTCGGCAAGCTCGGTCAGGACGATCGCCGGATCGGCGCCGGTCGCGTGCTGCGCCTCCAGCTCGCCGAGCGCGGCGGCGGCATCGCCCTTCATCATATGCTCGAACAAATCGACGGTGCGGGCGCGGTCGGCGAGCCCCAGCATGTCCTGGACGACCGCCGCGTCCACCCTGCCGGCGCCATGGGCGATCGCCTGGTCGAGGATTGACAGCGCGTCGCGCACGGAGCCTTCGGCCGCGCGGGCGATCTGCCGGAGGGCTTGCGGCTCGGCCTCGACCGCCTCCGCCGATGCGATCCGGGCCAGGTGGTCGATCAGCGTCGCCGCCTCCACCCGGCGCAGGTCGAAGCGCTGGCAGCGCGACAGCACGGTGACCGGCACCTTGCGGATCTCGGTCGTGGCGAAGACGAATTTCACATGCGGGGGCGGCTCCTCCAGCGTCTTCAGGAGGCCGTTGAAGGCCTGCTTGGACAGCATGTGAACCTCGTCGAGGATGTAGACCTTGAAGCGCGCCGAAACCGGCGAATATTGCGCCGAATCGATCACGTCGCGGATGTCGTCGATGCCGTTATGGGAGGCGGCGTCCATCTCGATCACGTCGGGGTGGCGGCCCTCCATGATGGCGCGGCAATGCACGCCTTCCCGCGCGAGATCGACGGTCGGGCCGCTCTCGTCGTCGTCGGTCTGGAAGTTCAGCCCGCGGGCGAGGATGCGCGCGGTGGTGGTCTTGCCCACGCCGCGCACGCCGGTCAGCATCCAGGCATGTGGGATGCGGCCCGCGGCGAAGGCGTTGCGGAGCGTGCGCACCATCGGCTCCTGACCGATCAGGTCGTCGAAGCTCGCGGGCCGGTATTTGCGGGCCAGCACCCGATAAGCGGCGGATGGGTTTTCGCTCATGGCCTCAAAGCGCGTGTCCCGCTTGTCCGATGGTCGGGGCGTCGTGCATAGCCGCCCGGCATCGTCGGGCGAGCCTAGCGCGGATCGGCTGTCGCGCGGGAGAATAAAGCGGGAGGCTGGACGAGCAACCCATGCGGATCTCGTTAGGGCTGCTTCCTTCCGGACCTGACCCGATTGGCGAGCAGCACGTCCGCCGCCAACCTCCCTGGAGGTTATATCGCCGGGAACGGCGGAGGATTCAAGACGGGAGCTAGACCATGTAGCCGATATCCGAGGCCCCGGTCGGATACGCGAACAGGGTCTCTTTGAGAGCCGCGGCCGTGAGGTTATGCCGGATTGCCAATGCGAATAGGTTTATGACCTCATCAACATGCGGCCCGACAAGATGAGCGCCAAGCACGCGGTCGGTCTCGTCCTCCACCAACACCTTGAAGCCATAGACCGGCTCGGCCGCCTGACGGGCCGTGAACCAGTCGGAGACTTTCTGCGACTGCATACGGAATTTCAGCCCCTGGCGACGCGCATCCGCCTCGCTCAGCCCGACGGCAGCAATCGGCGGGATTGTGAAAGCAACGCTCGGCACGCCCCGATAATCTGGCTTATGCTGGTTGCCTGCCAGCATATTCGAGGCCGCCACCTTGGCGTCATGGCTCGATACCGGCGTGAGCGGCGGCCCCGAACTGGCCACATCACCCGCCGCATAGACGGCCGCGTTGGAGATGCTTTGCAGATATTCGTTGAGCTGCAAACGGCCATCCTCTACCGCGATCCCGGCGCGATCTAGGTTAAGCCCGTCAAGGTTCGGCGCACGTCCCGCCGCATGCACGATCAGATCCGCATCGAAGGTCACCGTTTGCCCATTCGATGCGGCTTTGACGCGGTATCCGGCGGCGGTGTTTTCAATCCCTTCCACGGCTGTTCCGGTGCGCACGTCGATACCGGCCGCCTGGAACTTCTCCATGAGCCAGCCGACCAAATCGCTGTCGAAATGTGTCAGCATGCGCTCGCCCCTCTGCAGGACGATCACTTGCCCACCAGCGCGGGCGGCAATATGGGAGAACTCGGCGGCGATATAGCCCCCGCCGACCATGATAATGCGTGTCGGCAGTCCTTGAAGGGCAAGAAACTCCTCGTTTGTGACCAGATGCTCCTCACCTGGAATGCCGAGCGCCACGGCCGTTGCCCCTGTGGCAATCAAGATAAACCGGGCTACCAGTGCCGTCCCCTCGACCTCAACGCTGTTCCGGTCGGTGAACCGGGCCTGTCCATGGAAAGTAGCAACGCCGTTCTTGGCATAGCTTTCTTCATGCTTCGTAGGAACAGGATCGGTGAAGCTTCGCTTGAAGGCGATCAGCTCCGGCCAGTCAATGTGCGGCGCGCCCGCAACCCCTTTGCCCACCATCCGCCGGGCATGGTCGATGGTCGAGGCCCCGCCGATCAGCATCTTTTTCGGGTCGCAGCCTCGCAGTGCGCAGGTCCCGCCGAACGGGCGACAGTCGATCACGGCCACGGTCCAGCCAGCCTTGCGGCAGCGCATCGCCGCGACCCGCGCCGCCGTTCCCGTCCCAATTACGATGAGATCAAATTCCCGCGGCATCACGCGCCAACGAATGATTGTGCGCAACAATCTCCTGCGGCCCCGCCTTCCCGTGCGGCCTGGATCGGCGGGCACGGCTCCGATCCATAGGAGCAAAACACGCAACAATCCCCCGGAAGCGGCCGGAGCACCTCACCACAGGCTTTGCAGTCGTAAAAGAACTGGCAGGCATCCGTGGGCATGGCTTCGGCTACCTGGTTGCCACAGTGAGGGCACGTCATCGTCGAACGCGACTGCATCAGAAACTTTCCTTCCGTCTGTGACGCCGGATGAGCGCCCAGGCCGTGAGCCCAAGAAACAGCACCAGGACCGGTAACAGCACATAGTCGAGCCATGCGAGCCAGGCAGACAGGCCCACCACGCCGAGCACCAGGACGAGGAGCGGCGTGAAGCAGCAGATCGCGGCGACCGCCGCCCCGGAGATGCCGGTTCGCAAGAGCGTCCGATCGTTCACCCGGCGGTAGCCTCGACCGGCTGCGACGGATACCCCATGTCGGCGGTCGCCGTTGTGAGGGTCGCCACATCAGCCTCTGCGTCATCGAAGGTGACGATGGCTGTTTTGTCCTCAAAGGACACGTCCGCCCGGATCACGCCTGGAACACCCGCAAGCGTCTGCTCCACGATGTAAGGACACGACGCGCAGGTCATGTTCTCAACCGTGAGCGTCACGGTTCTCTCGCCTGCGAAGGCCGGGACGGCGGACAGAAAGAGAGCGACCACGCCGGTCATAAGGATGCGTTGCATGTGTTCCTCCGTTTTCATGTTTCGAGCAGCACGGGCGCTGCATAAGGAAAGGCGAGAGCCGCCGCGATAATGGCCGTCGCCGCCCACAGACCTGCCTTAACCAGCCGCTTGGGCAGAGGGCGGGCGCAAGCGCCTCCCTTTGTGCAGACGGCGTCACGCTTGCGATAGACGAGCCAAAATCCGTAGACGAGCAGCCCGAGCGTGATCACCACAAAGACCGGTTGGTAGGGCGCGAGCGCTGTCAGGTGGCCGATCCACGCACCACCGGCTCCGACGCTGAAAAGCAGGAGCGGCAGGATGCAGCATGAGGAGGCTGCAATCGCCCCCAGGAGCCCGCCGGCCACTGCCAATCGTTGTCCGGCCTGCCCGGATGCCGGATCGACCATTGCTCGCAGGGGTTGGCTTCGTCCGGCCATCACAGTCGCCCTCGGGTCCAGCTCAATGGACAATGTGAGATCTGTAGTCCCTACAGGTTCAAGAGGTATTTCGATCACGCTTTCGCGAGCCGTATCGTGCCGCAAGGGCCGGGGCGGGTTCACCTTGACCGCACGGGGGCCGAGATTCTAGATTCCGTAGTTACTACAGGATCAGGGAATGCTTCCGTGCAGGATTTCAGCATCGGGGCGCTGTCGCAGCTTACCGGCGTCAATATCGAGACCGTCCGCTACTACGAGAAGATTGGGCTCTTGCCTGCTCCGCCGCGCACCGAAGGCGGGCACCGGCTTTACAAGGATGATCACCTCAAGCGGCTCATCTTCATCCGGCGCAGTCGCGAGTTGGGCTTCACGCTTAATGAAATTCGCAATCTACTGGGCCTGGTCGCAGGCGACTACACATGCGGCGAGGTGCAGGCTGCCGCCCTGAGCCACCTCAGGAGCATTCGTCACAAGATTGCAGACCTGCGTCGGATGGAGCGGACCCTTGCTGACACGGCTTCCCGCTGCAAGGGCGGAACGGCGCCCGACTGCCCGATCATCGAAGTTTTGAGCCGTGGATAGGGGCGCGTTCATAATAGATGGGTCACGCAGCGTCGTGAGCGAAACCGCGCGGCTGACGGCTTCTCCGAGCGACGCGCTCGTGGTGGGCAAAGCAACGCTAATCGCAAGAACTTTGTGCTAGTTTGCGGACGCGTCCGCGATTTCGTCATATCCTCCGCCCAGAAACTCGATCAGGCAAAAGCCGTGGCCGAAGGGGTCGGAGAGGAGCGCGAGGTGGCCCCATTTGCTGGTCTTGACAGGACCTTCAGGCAATGCCCCCGCGGCAATCGCGCGCTCCAGGGCGGCTTGGATGTCGGCCACCACGAAATCCAGATGCACCGGCGTCCAGTGGCGGGAATAGGCGCGGGCTTGTGCTGGGGGCTGGCCGGCGGCGGCGGTGAAGGCGGGGCTGGCTGCCGGCTTGGCGAGCAGGTAGATCGGGGCCGGGCCGCCGTTGAGTTCAACCGCATCGGCGCCGAAGTGGCGGCCGAGGGTCAGGCCGAAGGCGGCCTGGTAGAAGGCGATGGCTTTTTCCAGGTCGTCGACGTCGATGTTGACGAGGTAGTCGGGCACGGCGCTTGCTCCTTGCGTCAGTGCGGCGCGGCCTTGGAGAACAGGTTGATGACGACGACGCCGGCCATGATGAGCGCCATGCCGATCAGTCCCGGCGCGTCGATGGCCTGCCGGTAGACCACCCAGCCGATCGCCGTGATTAGCAGGATGCCGGCCCCCGACCAGATCGCGTAGACGATGCCGACCGGCATGGTGCGCAGCGCCAGCGACAGGAAGTAGAAGGCCAGACCGTATCCGGCGACGGTCAGCAGGGATGGCCCGAGCCGGGTGAAGCCGTCGGTGGCCTTGAGCGCGGTCGTGGCGACCACCTCGCAGCCGATGGCGATGAGCAGGAAGACGTGGGTCATATACGACGCCATCGGGGCTCAGGCGCCGATCGCGTCGGCGATCTGCGCCACGAAGCGGGCGAGGTCGTCGGTGACGAAATCGACGTGGGCGTCCTCGCGGCCCTCGTATTCCCATTCGCCGTGGAAGACCTCGCGGATGCCCGGCGGCACGACGAGCACGGTCGTCATCCCGACGGCTTTGGGCACGACGAGGTTGCGGGTGAGGTCCTCGAACATCGCGGCGCGTTCCGGCGCGACGCCGAAACGGGCGACGAAGCGGTCGTAGGTCGCGCGCTCCGGTTTCGGCACGAGCTGGGCGTCGACGATGTCGAAGATCTCCTCGAAATGTCTCGGGAATCCGAGCCGCTCGGCGACCTTCTCGGCATGCTGCCGCGAGCCGTTGGTGAAAATGTATCGCTTGCCGGGAAGCCGGAGGAGGGCAGCGCCCAGCGCCGGGTCCGGCGGCACGCAGCTGTGGTCGATGTCGTGGACGAATTGGAGGAACTCGTCCGGATTCACCTGACGGGTGAGCATCAAGCCGCGCAAGGTTGTGCCGTGCTCGCGATAAAAGCCTTTCTGGATACGCTCGGCCTCCGCCTCGTCGACGCTGAGGAGCTTGCCGACATAAGCGCGGATGCGCTCGTCGACCTGCCGAAAGAGGTTCGTGCTGCGCGGGTAGAGCGTGTTGTCGAGATCGAAAATCCACGCCTCCACGCCGCGAAAGGCGGTAAGGTCCGCGGGCTCATGGGGGAGAAGGGCTTCTGCCGTCAGCGTATTCATCTGGAGACTATAGTGCGGGCAGCTTAAGACTTCACCGGGTTTAGATCCACGCGAGCGTGCCGCCACCCGTCCGGCCGTTCACGCCCTGATCACCGCTTTGCGACATGGCGACAGGTCGGCTTCGGCCCGGACGGCGCAACCTTCGCATTCGGCTGCCGTTAAATGGAAGCAGATTCACGACAGTTTCAACAGGGAGAGTAAAATGAGTTCGTATTGCAGCCAACTTGCAGGCCTTGTGTTCGCGGCGGGACTGGCCTTCGGCGGCGCCGCCAGCGCTGAAATGATGGAGATGAACATCGATTTGTCCGGCGCCGAGGAAGTGCCTCCCGTCGAGACCAGCGCCACCGGCGAAGTCGAGGTCGAATTCGACAGCGACACCCGGATGCTGAGCTGGGAGATCGACTATTCCGGCTTGAGCAGCGACGCCACCGCGGCGCATTT
>JACCSN010000485.1 GCA_013812985.1 Hyphomicrobiales bacterium
CAGGCCACCAAGGCGTCGGTCGAGAACCTCAACCTGCTGCAGGACGGCAAGGGCGAGATCGCCTTCACGCTTGGCGACAGCCTGGCGCTCGCCGTCAAGGGGGACGCCGAAGCCGGCTTCTCCGCGCCGCTCGACAAGCTCCGCACGATCGCGGCGATCTATCCGAACACGATCCAGATCGTCGCCTCACAGGAATCCGGCATCAAGACGCTCGCCGATCTGAAGGGCAAGCGCATCTCGGTCGGGGCGCCGAAATCCGGCACCGAGCTCAACGCCCGCGCCATCCTCGCCGGGGCCGGCATGAGTTACGAGGACCTCGGCCAGGTGGAATATCTGCCCTTCGCCGAATCGGTCGAGCTGATGAAGAACCGCCAGCTGGACGCGACGCTGCAATCCGCCGGCCTCGGCGTCGCCTCCATCCGCGACCTCGCCTCCTCGGTGCCGATCACCGTCGTCGAAATCCCGGCCGATCTCGTCGCTAAGGTCGGCGCGCCCTACCTCGCCACGACGATCCCCGCCGGCACCTATGACGGGCAGGATACGGACGTGCAGAGCGCGGCCGTGGTCAATTACCTGGTCACCCATGCCGACGTCCCGGACGACATCGTCTACGCCATGACCAAGGCGACATTCGAAAGCCTCGACGACCTCGCCGCCGCCCACGCCGCCGCCAAGGACATGAAGCTGGAGGGCGCCGCGGCGAACCCGCCCGCCCCGCTGCATCCCGGCGCGGAGCGGTATTTCCAGGAGGCCGGCGCCCTCTGACAAGAAAGCGTAGCGGCCGGTGGTATCAACAAGGGGACTGTCTGCCCTTCTCCACAGGGAACGGGCGGGTGCAGCGGCTTCAGCGCTGTGAGCGGAGCTTTGCCTCCTCGCCCGTTCGACCCATCGGAAGGTTCGCTCAGTTCGGAAACGCGCCAGTACGGATTTCCGCAAGCGGTCGCGGCGCCCATCTCGAGTTTCGCGGACGACAAGCCGCTAAAGGCGCATCCGGACTACCGGGCGGCCAAGTCCGGCGACCCTGCCGCCGCGATCAGGCTCGTTCGCGATCTCGTCTCATCCGATCTCCTGGTCGCCGCGAAAAGGGCGTTCGGAGCCGATGCGCTCTACGCGCCGATCATCGCCGAGGAGCGGGCTGGGCATAACGCAGTCCCGGTTTCGCTCGCCACATACTATGCCGCTCGCGCAGGGGGGCGGGTCACAACTGACCTGCTTCAGATCAACCGGGCATTCCACACCGGGGCTGGACCAATGGAGCGGCTGGCGGTGCGCCCCCGGTTCGCCGGGCCGGTCGAGAGCGGTCGGCCATACGTCATTGTTGACGACACCAGCGTCATGGGGACTACCCTCGCGGAGCTCGCCGATCATATACAGCGCAACGGAGGCGAAGTGATCGGGGCCGTGCTGCTGGTCAATGCGAGCCGTAGCGGACGGCTCGCGCCGGAACTTCCGCGGGTCCGGGAAATCGAGAGGCGTTTTGGCGATGCAGTCAGAGAAATCTTCGCGATCGACCCGACCGGCCTTACCGCGGACGAAGCGGCCTACATCCTCAATTTCAGAGATGCTGACGCGCTCCGAGCTCGAGCGGCTTCGGCAATCCGCGATCGAGACCCACGACTGCGCTCGAAAGGCGTTCACGACATCAACGAAAGGCGGCTAGCGCAGGACCCAGTGTCTCCTGGGCGGGAAGGGATCGTTCCGCCGGAGCCGACTGATCCCGCCGCGCTTGATCTAGAAGCACCGACACCGGCCGGCAATCCCGAGACGAACCTTCCTGAGGATTTCGGGCCGGGCGTAACCGGTCGGCTCTTGTTCTGGATCGCCGTCGCTTTCGCGGCTTTCCAGATCGTCACCGCCTTCGGAATCCCGCTCAACCGTGACCTTGGCTTCGGCGTCATGCTCGTTCACATCGTGGCGGCGGGTTTCGCCGTCTGGGCGGCACGGATCGGCTTCGGCGCGACGCGGGGCCGGTCGCTTCTCGACGGGCTTATCGGCTTCGCGCCGATGCTGGCGAGCTTCCTGATCCTGGCGGCTTTCGCCGGCGGCATGCCGAGCCAGGTGCTGCGCACCGTGCATGTCGGCTTCCTCGGCCTTCTCGCCGGCGGATTGATCGCCAATCACCGCGCTTTCGGGTCCGGCGGGCGGCTCTTCTGGTGGGCATGCGGCGTTCTGGCCTTCGTCGCCGGCCTGTATCACTGGCAGTTCTACCGCGATCTCGTCACCCGCGCCGGCGACCCGACATCGGCCGATCTCGTCGTCGGCACGGTCGCGGTCGCCACGTTGTTCCTCCTCGTCTGGCGTGTGCTCGGCCCGGCGCTCCCCATCGTCGCGGGCTGTTTCCTCGCCTATTGCCTTCTCGGCCAGTTCCTGCCGTCGCCGCTCAACCATCGCGGCTACGATTTCGAGCAGGTCGTCGAGCACATGGGCTTCGGCACGGAAGGCATCTACGGCACGCCGACCGCCGTATCGGCCACCTATATCTTCCTGTTCATCCTGTTCGGCTCGTTCATGGAGCAGGCGGGCGTCATCCGCTTCTTCAACGAGATATCGATCGGGCTGTTCGGCGGCGCGCGCGGCGGACCCGGAAAGGTCTGCGTCGCCTCGTCCGCTCTGATGGGCACCGTATCGGGTTCCGGCGTCGCCAATGTCGTCGCCTCCGGCCAGTTCACAATTCCGCTGATGAAACGCTTCGGCTTTCCCTCGGCCTTCGCCGGCGGCGTCGAGGCGACCTCGTCGATGGGCGGGCAGATCATGCCGCCGGTGATGGGCGCCGTCGCCTTCATCATGGCCGAAACGATCGGCGTGCCTTACGCCGACATCGTCCAGGCGGCGATCATCCCCGCGATCCTCTATTTCGCCGCCTGCTTCTGGTCGGTGCATCTGGAAGCGGGAAAACGCGGCCTCATGGGCCTGCCGCGCAGCGAGTTGCCCAGCGTGTCGGAGGAACTCCGCCGGAACTGGTTCCTGATCCTGCCGCTCCTGGCGCTCGTCTATCTCCTCTTCTCCGGCTACACGCCGCTCTTCGCCGGCGCCGTCGGTCTGGCGCTGACCGTGGTGATGATCCTAGGCGTGGCGGTCGCGTTGGGATTGGCCGTCCAGGCCCTCAGGATCGTTTATTGGATCGGCCTCGCGCTTCTCTGCGCATGGTCGATCTGGACCGGCAATCCGACCTGGATTCTGCTCATTGTCGGGGCGCTCGTCGCCGTCGCGCTCTTCGCCGGGAACGGCCGCGAGACGCTTCAGGCCTGCCGGGCCGCGCTCGCCGACGGGGCCCGTCAGGCGCTGCCCGTCGGCCTCGCCTGCGCGCTGGTCGGCGTCGTCGTCGGCACGATGACGCTGACCGGGCTCGGCACGGTGATCGGCACGTCGCTCATCTCCATCGGCCGCGACTCCCTGTTCCTGGCGCTGGTGCTGACGATGATCTTCAGCCTCATCCTCGGCATGGGCATCCCGACCATCCCGAACTACATCATCACCTC
>JACCSN010000492.1 GCA_013812985.1 Hyphomicrobiales bacterium
AAGCTCGCGCATTCGTCCGGAAAGTTCGCACTCGACGTCATCCCCCTCTCCCAACCTTCGGCTGATGCCGGCCACCCTCTCCGGCTTTGCGGAAGGAGGGGAAAGCGGAGCCATTGCCGGTCAGCGGAGTCCGCTTACTATCCTTGCAAGGATTCATCTCAAGGAGGCCCGCCGATGTTCCGGCTCTTCGCCGCTCTCGCTGTCTCGCTCGCCGCCTCGGCGCTCGGATCAGCCCCGTCCGTCGCCCAGGAGGCGGCGAGCCGCTGCCTGGCCGTCGCCAACGTCGCGCCGAGGATCATGCCGGCCGCCTTCATCCCGATCCAGGACGGCATGGAGCGGCCGCAAGCCGCCGCGGTCACCATCCGCTATCTCGGCCATTCGACCTTCCTCATCACCACGCCGGAAGGCGTCACCATCGCCACCGACTACAACGGCTTCGCCGGCGGCGCCACGCCACGCGCGGTGACGATGAACCGCGCCCACACCTCGCATTTCACCGAAAGCCCCGACCCGGCGATCGAGCACGTCCTGGGCGGCTGGAACCCCGAGGGCGGCCCGGCAGAGCATCGCCTCGAGCTCGGCGACGCGCTGATCCGCAACGTTCCGACCGACCTCCGCTCCTGGGGTGGCGGCACGCGCATCCCCGACGGCAACTCCATCTTCATCTTCGAGGTCGCCGGCCTGTGCATCGGCCATCTCGGCCACCTGCACCACCTCCTGGCCGACGAGGACCTCGCCTTCATCGGCCAGCTCGACATCGTCATGGTCCCGGTCGACGGCGGCTACACGATGGACCAGAGCGCCATGGTGGAAACCCTCCAGGTGTTGAAAGCCCGACTCATCCTGCCGATGCACTATTTCGGCCAGACGACCCTCAACGGCTTCCTCACCCGCCTCGGCGAAACTTTTGCCGTGGAGATGAGCGACGGCCCGGACGTGACGGTCTCGGCGGCGACGCTGCCGGCAAGCCCGACGGTGCTCGTGCTGCCGGGGTATTAGGCGCGGCAGTCTTCACCCTCTCCCGCCCCGCGGGAGAGGGTCCGAGTGACCGCCGCTCCCCTCCGAAACCTGTTCGCTCCCCGCCGGCCGAGGTCGACGGCGTCGCTCGACCCCATTACGCTCCCTCCGCATGGATCTCTTCGCGGTCGCGGGCATCGATCTGAGCGACAGCGGCGCGGGCAAGGGCGGCGCGCGCCGATTGGCCCAGCGCTCCTTGCGCGTCCCCCTCCTCAACCACCGCGTCGTGGAGGAGGCGCGGCGGCGCACCGCTTTCGATCCGTCCGAGGCGCAGCTCGCCGTCGCGCGCGACTACGCCAAGGTCGCCGGCAGCGCGAAATTCGCCAGGCAGAAGGAAACCGCGGTCCGCAACCTGTTTTTCGACGAGGTTCTCGGCCGGCTTCTCGGCTACAGCAAGTTCAGCTCCGATCGGCCCTATACGCTGGCCTTCGAGCAGCCGATCCGGCGTGGCGCGGTGGACGTGGCGCTCGGGCGCTTCGGCGAGCCCGGCGGCGGCATCATCGCTCCGTTCGAGCTGAAAGGCCCCGGCACGCGCGACCTCGACGCCATCATGCCCGGGCGCGGCCGCAGCCCGGTGCAGCAAGCCTGGGACTACGCCATCGACGCGCCCGGCTCGCGCTGGGTGCTCGTTTCCAATTGCGTCGAGATCAGGCTTTACGGCTGGGGCCGCGGCCGCGACGCCTACGAGGTCTTCGACCTCGCCAAGCTCGGCGACTTCGAGGAGCATGCGCGGCTGTGGCTGCTCCTTTCGGCCGACCGCCTGCTTGGCGGCGACACCGAGGCGCTGCTCCGGGAAAGCGAAAGCGCCTACAAGCGCATCACCGACGAGCTCTACCACCAGTATAGCGGGCTGCGCGAGGAGCTCATCGGCTTCCTCGTCGACAGCGCCGACGGCCCCGATCTGCCGCCCCTCCAGGCCATCGAGACGGCGCAGAAGCTGCTCGACCGCATCCTCTTCATCGCCTTCGCCCAGCGCACCGGCCTTCTGCCCGAAAAGCTGCTCGAACGCTCCGCCGCGCAGCAGAATTTTCTCGACCCCTACCCGCTGTGGCGCAACTTCCAGGTCCTGTTCCGCCATATCGACGGAGGCCGGGACCAGATCGGCATCAGCGCCTACAATGGCGGCCTGTTCGCCGCCGATCCGATCGCCGACGGCCTGATCCTGCCCGATGCGCTGGCCGAGAAGGTCGTCAGCCTCGGCGAGTGGGATTACAAGAGCGACGTTCCCGTCACCCTGCTCGGCCATATTTTCGAGCAATCCGTCACCGACCTGGAGAAGCTCAGGGCGGCGAGGACGGGCCAGCCCGCGCCGGCGGTGTCGAAGCAGAAGCGCGAAGGCGTCGTCTACACGCCCGATGTCGTGACCCGCTTCCTGGTCGAGCGCACGGTCGGCCTGACCTTGTCGGAACGCTTCGACGCTCTCCTTGCGAAGCACGGAAAAGCCGCTCCGGACAACGGCGACCCGATCTTCGCCGCTGACGAGCGCGAAACGGAACGGGCCTTCTGGCGCGACTATTCCGACGCGCTTCGCGACCTGACGATCGTCGATCCGGCGTGCGGCTCCGGCGCCTTCCTCGTCGCCGCCTTCAACCTCCTCGCCGAAGAGTATCGCCGCGTCGCGACCCGCCTCGACGAGCTCGGCGAAAAGGTGGATTTCGACCCGCTCGACGAGATCGTCACCAAGAACCTGTTCGGGGTCGACCTCAACGCCGAATCGGTCGAGATCACCCGCCTTGCTCTATGGCTGAAGACGGCGCGCCGGCATCACCGCCTGCAGAACCTCGAAGCGACGATCCATGTCGGCAACAGCCTGATCGACGACCCGGCCTATTCCGACCGACCCTTCGACTGGCGCGCCGCCTTCCCGCAGGTCTTCGCCCGCGGTGGCTTCGACGTGGCGATCGGCAACCCGCCTTATGTGCGCATGGAGCTGATCAAGCCGGTCAAGCCCTATTTGGAAAAACACTACGTCGTGGCCGCCGACCGCGCCGACCTCTACGCCTATTTCTTCGAGCGCGGCGTCGGCGTGCTGAAGGACGGCGGCCGCCTCGGCTACATCTCCTCCTCGACCTTCTTCCGCACCGGCTCCGGCGAGAACCTCCGCGCGTTCCTCGGCGACGGCGCGGCGGTCGAGGCCGTGGTCGATTTCGGCGACCTGCAGCTGTTCGAAGGGGTGACGACCTATCCGGCCATCGTGACGCTGCGGAAGGGACCGGCGGCCGGCGGGGGCGAGCTGAGATTCCTCAAGGTCGAGAACGCCCTGCCGAAGGACCTTGGCGCGGCGTTCGACGCCCAGGCTCGGCCGATGCCGCGGGCGCGGCTCGGCGCGGGATCCTGGCGTCTGGAGGACGAGCCGCTGGCCCGCTTGCGCGACAAGATCGCCGCCGGCCGCAGGACGCTCGGCGAGGTCTACGGCCCGCCGCTCTACGGGATCAAGACCGGCTTCAACGAGGCTTTCATCATCGACACGGAAACGCGCGACCGGTTGGTCGCGGCCGACCCGAAATCGGCGGAGCTGCTGAAGCCGTTCCTGCGCGGCGAGAACGTCAAGCGCTGGCGCGTCGAGCCGGAGGGTTTGTTTCTGATCAACACGCCCAAGGGCAAGGTGCACATCGACAGCTATCCGGCGATCCGCGATTGGCTGCTGCCGTTCAAGCCGGAACTGGAGAAGCGGGCGACGAAGCAGGAATGGTTCGAGCTGCAGCAGGCGCAACTGGCGTATCAGCCGAGTTTCTCAACCGCAAAAGTCATCTATGGGCATTTTGCAGAGGAGCGAATTTTTGCCTTCGATCGGCAAGGTTTCTTCTCAAATGACAAATCGTACTTCGTCCCAAATGCGACAGTTGATTTGCTTGCTTTCCTTAATTCGAAAACAGTTTGGTCCTTTCTTCATGGTGTCGCGCCAGCAGTACGAGGCGGATGGCGAGAACTGCGTGTCCAATATATAGAAAAAATTCCCATCCCGGTAATGTCGTTGGCTGATCGTAGTGCTCTCGAAAGCCTAGGCGCGAGCTGCACGACTTCCGCGGCACGCCGGCTCGAAATCCAATCCGCCGTCCGCCGCCGCCTACTCGACCTCGCCGCGCCCGGCGGCCCGCGCAAGCTCACCCGAAAGCTCGAGAACTGGTGGCAGCTCGATTTCGCCGCCTTTCGCCGCGAGGTGAAGCGCGCGTTCCGCGCCGAAATCCCCCTCAAGCAGCGCGCCGAGTGGGAGAGCTACCTGGCCGAAAACGCCGCCGAGATCGCCTCCCTCTCCGCCACGATCGCATCCGCCGAGCGCGAGATCGACGCGATCGTCTATCGCCTGTTCGACCTGACGCCGGACGAAGTGGCGCTCCTGGAGCAATCCCTCCAGCAGCACCGCTGACCGGTCCGCCACCGGCGCTCCGCGCCCACCTGCGGGGACAAGCTCGGCGCGCTCCCCTCCCCCTTGTGGGGAGGGGCTGGGGGCGGGGTCGTCCGCGGCAATCTGACGTCTGCCGTGTTCGCCATCACCCCTCACCCCCAGCCCTCTCCCTCCCCAAGTCGGGCCTGCCCGACTTCGGCTCATGGATGTCCAACTCGGGCAAACGAGTTGGATGGGGAGGGAGCGCGTCGCGTTCCTCGATTGGAAAAAATCTATCCCTACCTCTCCAAACCTCCCTTACACTCCCCATGCCGCTCTTCGCCGGAGGGACCGTGTGGCCACCGGAACCGCATGGGGAGAGCGGGCGGCGGGTCCTCGGAAGGGTCCCCCGACGG
>JACCSN010000501.1 GCA_013812985.1 Hyphomicrobiales bacterium
GTGGCTACGACTTGGAGGGGCTGTCGGAATCGGCGGCCGCGCATATCAGCCAGTTGATGGCGGCGTAAGGAGAGACATTTGGCCGAGACGAGCCTGCCCGCCCAAGGCAACCCGCGAGACGGGGCAAGCCTCCCAGACGTGGCGAGCCTGAGCTTCGAGGAGGCGCTGAAGGCGCTCGAGGAGATAGTCACCAAGCTGGAGCGCGGCGACGTGCCGCTGGAGGAATCGATCGCCATCTACGAGCGCGGCGAGGCCCTGAAGAAGCGTTGCGAGGGGCTGCTGGCGCAAGCCGAGGAGCGGGTGGAAAAGATCCGCGCGGCCGAGGGCAAGGCGATCGGGACGGAGCCGTTCGACGCGGGGTGAGTTGATGGGCGTTGCGCACCTTTATGGGGTCTGACCCCGGATGGGGTCAGACCCCTTCGGCGTCCCCTTCGGCGTCGGGGAACTGGCGGATCACCTTTGGCTGGTTCGGCGAGAATGCCGTCGAGGTCGATTTGGAGGATTACCATTGATGCCGAGCTTGGAACGTGACCCGTCACGGCCGCCAACGCATCCGGGGGCGTTCTTCCGGGAGATTGTCGTGCCCGCTCGGGGCATTCCGAAGGCCGAGGTTGCCCGCGCCCTCGGAATTTCGCGCCACACCCTCTACCAGCTGCTCGACGAGCATACGCGCGTGACGCCCGATATGGCGCTCCGATTGGGCAAGCTCTGCGGCGACGGCGCGGAAATCTGGCTGGCGATGCAGACGAAGCGGGACCTATGGGAGGCGAGGCGACGGGTCGATGTCTCGACCATCCCGACCTTGTCCGCCGCGTGAGTTTCGCTTTCGCAAACGGGACACGATCGAATGAACAAAGAACCTGTCCGCCCGGCGCCCCTGCAGGGGCTCAAGGGGCCTGAACCCCGGATGGGGCCACACCCCCCTTGGCGCGGCCGGCAAAACGCAAAGGGCTTGCCACCCTCCAGCCTGAGAGAGCCTCTATTGAACCAGGTGCTTCGTGCATGTATCATCAAAGTAGATACATGGAGGTGGCATGCGCGGACAAATCAGTCGCTGGGGCAATAGCCTTGCGTTGCGGATTCCCAGGCATGTAGCTCGCGAAATCGCGGTCAACGAAGGTGAAGCCGTGGAGATATCCGTGCAGGCCGGGCGGATCATTATTTCGCCGATCTGCGCGGAGCCATCCTACGACCTCGACGAGCTCCTCAGTCAGGTCACGGACGAAAACCGCCACGACGAGGTTCAGTGGGGCAAAGCGGTGGGAAATGAGTTCGCTTGACGACGCTTATTGCCCCGACGACGGTGACTTCATCTGGATCGATTTCGACCCGCGATTAGGGCATGAGCAGGCCGGCCGGCGGCCGGCGCTCGTCCTGTCTCCCCGCAGCTACAATCGCAAGGTCGGACTCTGCGTTGTATGCCCGGTTACTGGACGTTCGAAAGGATTTCCGTTTGAGGTCTCCGTGCCCGAGGGACTTGAGGTGCGCGGGGTCGTTCTGGCTGACCAAGTGAGGAGCGTCTCCTGGGGCGAACGTCAGGCAGCGTACTTCTGTCCCGCACCCCAGCAAATTCGTCGTGATGTTAGAGCGAAGCTGAAGGCGCTGCTGAGCTTTTGAGCCATGCAAGCGCGCCCCGCCAGGAGAGCACTGACCGCATGGAACGGATCTTCGAGCGCATCCTCTTCGCCAGCCGCTGGCTGCTGGCGCCGCTCTATTTCGGGCTGGCGCTCCTGCTTGCCGTGTTCGCGATCCAGTTCTTCCGCGAGCTGCTTCACCTGTTCGAGACCGCGACGAGCATCGTGGAGGTCGACCTCATCCTCGCGGCGTTGACGCTGATCGACATGACGCTGGTGGCGAGCCTCGTCGTCATGGTGATGCCGTCCGGCTACGAGAACTTCGTCTCCAAGCTCGACGTGGGCGAGACCGAGCAGTCGCTCGCCTGGCTGGGCAAGCTCGACGCCGGGTCGCTGAAGATCAAGGTGGCGGCGTCCATCGTGGCCATCTCCTCCATCCACCTGCTCAAATCCTTCATGAACTACCAGGACGTGGCGAACGACAAGCTCGTCCTCCTCATCCTCACGCACCTGACCTTCGTCGTCTCGGCCCTCCTCCTCGCCGTCATGGACCGCATCCTTCCGCACCGGTGACGTTGGCCCGAGCTCGTTCAGCCGGACCACTTGCATCCAGGGCTGAACTTCCGCGCCGGCGTCCTACCTCCATGATCGAGCCGACGCGGGCGGCCCGAGGGAGGAGGCGCCAATCATGATAGCGAGTTCCAAGCCGCGTCGGGCTTCAGCGCTTCGCGCCTTCCTCGGCAATGAAGCCGCGGGCGGCGTGGTGCTCATGTTCGTGGCGGCAGCCGCTCTGGCTTTAGCCAATTCAGGGCTGGCGCCGGCCTACTTCGCGACGCTTGAAACCTATCTCGGTGGCCTCACGGTCCTGCACTGGATCAACGATGGCTTGATGGCCGTGTTTTTTCTCTTGGTCGGGCTTGAGATCAAGCGCGAGCTCCTGGACGGCGAACTCGCGACATGGCCGGGGCGCATCCTGCCGGGAGTCGCGGCGCTAGGCGGAATGGCCGGGCCGGCGCTGATCTATATCGCTATCAACCAGGACAGCCCGGCGACGCTGCGCGGTTGGGCGATACCATCGGCCACCGATATCGCCTTCGCCTTGGGAGTCCTGGCCTTGATGGGCCCACGCGTGCCGGTCTCACTGAAAATTTTCCTGACGGCGATCGCGATTCTTGACGACCTCGGCGCCGTGGCGATCATCGC
>JACCSN010000526.1 GCA_013812985.1 Hyphomicrobiales bacterium
GCGATGGAGGAGGCGAAGATCACCCGCGGGCGATAGTTCTGCGCCCGCACCGCCTCGAAGAGATGCCGCGTACCATCGAGATTGACGGCGTAGCCCTTGTCGAAATCCGCCTCCGCCTCGCCCGAGACGATCGCCGCCAGGTGGATGATCATGTCCGGCTTCTCGGAGATGAGCCGGTCGAGCACGGTGCGGTCGGAGATGTCGCCGGTGATCGGCAGGATGGTGGTGGCCTCGGTCGGCCGCGCGTCCGGCGCCACCACGTCGTGCAGGGTCAGCTTGGTGATCTCGCGCTGGCCGATGCGGCCCTGGGCGAGCAGCCGTTCGGTGACCTTGCGGCCGATCATGCCCGCCGCGCCGGTGAGGAGGATGTGCATTGCTTTATTCCCTGTTGACGCGGCGCTGATGCCGGGCGCGGAGCCACAGCACGCCGAAGAAGGCGAGCATAAAGAGGACGGCGACGAACGCGCCGGCGATCGGCCCGCCGTCGCTGACCAGAAGCATGAGGCGCGGCATCAGGAACCAGCCCGCCCCGGTGGCGAGCATGATGAGGGCGGCCGCGATCAGCGGCTCGTAGCGCCGCGGGCCGGCCGCGGTCACAGGCTGAAGCCGCCGTCGGCTGAAATGATGATGCCGGTGGTGAAGGCGCTCTCGTCGGCGGCGAGGTGGACGGCGACGGCGGCGATTTCCTCCGGCTCGCCGACGCGGCCCATCGGCTGGCGCTGCACGAACATCTCCAATGCCTTCTCCTTCGACCCGAGGTCGCGGCCGAGCGCCTCGACGCGCTCCTCCCACGACGGCGAGCGCACCGTGCCGGGGCAGATGGCGTTGCAGCGCACGCCCTTGCGGATGAAATCGGCGGCGATCGCCTTGGTGAGCCCGATCACCGCCGCCTTGCTCGCCCCGTAGACGTAGCGGTTCGGGATGCCGCGGACCGACGAGGCGCCCGAGGCGATGTTGACGATGGAGCTCGCCGCGCCGCGCGTAGATGCCCGCTCCAGCATGCCCGGCATGAACGCCGAGATCGTCCGGTGCATCGACTTGACGTTCAGGTCGAAGGAGAAATCCCAGTCCTTCTCCGACGTCTCCAGCACGGTGCCGTGATGCACGTATCCGGCGCAGTTGAACAGAACGTCGATGGCCCCGACCGATTCGGCGAGCCTGTTCACCGCCTCCGTGTCCATGACGTTCAGCCCCTCCAGCCGGGCGACGCCCGCGGCTTCCAGCCCCTGGAGCTTCGCCGCGTCCACGTCGGTGGCGATCACCTCCGCGCCTTCGCGCGCGAACGCTTCCGCCGTGGCGCGGCCGATGCCCTGGCCGGCCGCCGTCAGGAATGCGCGCTTGCCCTCAAGTCTGCCCATAGATGCCTTTCCCCGATTCTCGTTCGGGCACGAATGCCCCGCTCACTCACACCGTCGCATGGCGAATTCCGCGCATCGTGTCGAGGCCTTAGCGCGCGAGCCCCTTCTCCCCCTGTGGGAGAAGGTGTCCGCGGAGCGGACGGATGAGGGGGTGTCCCGCTGATCGTGCCGGAAACGATGCACCCCCATGCCGAGCGTGAGAAAGAATCGGCTCATCCGTTGTGCGGGCTCAATGTGATTTGCTTCACCGAAGACGGCTTCGATCGCTTCGCGACACCCCTCATCCGGCTGCTCCGCAGCCACCTTCTCCCGCAAGGGGAGAAGGTGCGCGTTATCGCCGTCGCGAAACCGTCGACGGCTGCAATGCGCCCTGAATGCGAGTTTCCGCTAGCGAGAGCCGCTGCCGACCCTCGGAATCGAAGTTGCCCGCATCGAGCCAGCGCTCCATGCCGGCCCGGATCGCCGGCCATTCGGCGTCGATGATGGCGAACCACGCCGTGTCGCGGTTCTTGCCCTTCACCACCATGTGCTGGCGGAACACGCCCTCGAACTGGAAGCCGAAGCGGAGCGCGGAGCGCCGCGACGGCTCGTTCAGGGCATCGCATTTCCATTCGAAGCGGCGATAACCGAGCGCGTCGAAGACGTGAGCCGCGGCGATATAAAGCGCTTCGGTTGCCATCCGCGTGCGGGCGACCTTCTGGCCCCAGAGGATCGAGCCGATCTCGATCACGCCATGCTCCGGCGTGATCCGCATCAAGGCCTGCCGGCCCTCCGCCTGACCGGTCGCGGCGTCGACGACCGCGTAGAAGAACGGGTCTTGCCCCGTGGCGGCGCGTTCCGCCCAGGCGTCGAACTCGGCGCGATTCGCCGGCGGCGGCTCGAACAGGTAACGGAACCGCGCATCGGCCCCGCGCGCTATGGAAGCCGCGTAGAGGCTGTCGCCATGGATCGCCGGGTCGAAGCGCTCCAGGCGGCACCAGCGGCCTTCCAGCACAAGCGCGGAAGGGCGCGGGCGGGCTGTCCAGCCGGCCAAATCGCGGTCAAGCATCCTCGTCGTCGTCCTCGCCACGCCTTGCGGCGAAGGCCCCATTGAGGGTGCTCGACGCGGCCGCGCCCTCATACGCGAAGCGGCGGTCAGCGAGAGCCTGCGCCGCCTTCAGATACGCGCCGAGCGCAACCTTGGCGAGACCGGAGCCGATGGAGACCCGCCGGACGCCGAGCCGCTCCAGCGCGGCGATGTCGTTGGACACCCCGCCCAAGCCTCCGAGCACGTTGACGGGGACCTTGACGGCCTCCACGACCGCGCGCACCTCGGCTTCCTGGGTAAGGCCCGGCGCATAGACCACGTCGGCGCCCGCCGCCTCGTAAGCGCGAAGCCGGCGCACGGCTTCGGCCAGCGGGTCGGGGCTCTTGTGGAAGAACACCTCGCAGCGGCCGGTCAGCACGAAATCCGAGCCCGACCGCAGCGCCGCCTCCCTGGCGGCGGAAAAGCGCCGGAGCGCCTCGTCGAACGGGTAAAGCCCGCCGGCGCCCTGATCCTGGTCCTCGATCGAGCAGCCGGCGACGCCCGCGTCGATGGCGCGGCGGATCGTGTCCGCCACCACGGCCGGGCTGTCGCCATAGCCACTCTCGAAATCGCCGTTGACCGGCAGGCCTGTCGCCTCGTGCAGGAGCCGGGCATGCGCGATGGCGTCGTCGCGGCGAACGGCGCCGGAGACGTCCGGGCGCGCTTTGGTCCAGGCCAGCGCGGCGGAGGACGTGGCGATCGCTTCGAAGCCCAGGTCGGCGAGGAGCTTAGCCGTGCCGGCGTCCCATGGATTGGGCATGACGAAGAGGCCGGCGCGCTGGTGCAGGGCGCGGAAGCGGTTTGCAGCATCAGACATTTTCGCATTTCCCCCTGGGCCGTCAGCGCGCGACTAATGGCGGCAAATCTATCCCGCCTTCAATGATTGTCCCGTGGATAGGCGTGGTGCGCCACGTCGCGGTATTTCACCGCCGGCTTCAGGACCATGCCCTCGTCGAACTGGTCGACGATCAGCCGCTGGATCTCCTGCCAGGGCGTCTGGCTTTGCGGGACGTAGCCGAGGCCGCCGTTGCCGAGCTTCTCCTTCACCCGCGCGCGGCGCTGCTCCAGTTCCGCGTCGGGCAGCAGGATGTTCGCCTCGCGCTTGTTCAGGTCAATGCGGATGCGGTCGCCGGTCTCCACCAGCGCCAAGCCGCCGCCGACCGCGGCTTCCGGCGAGGCGTTGAGGATCGACGGCGAGCCTGAGGTGCCGGACTGCCTTCCGTCGCCGATGCAGGGCAATTCGTGGATCCCCATTTTCAGGAGCGCATCCGGCGGCTGCATGTTCACCACCTCGGCGCCGCCCGGATAGCCGATCGGGCCTGCCCCGCGGATGACCAGGATGGAGTTCGCGTCGATGCCGAGCGCGGGATCGTTGATGCGCGCGTGATAATCCTCGCGCCCGTCGAAGACCACCGCGTTGCCCTCGAAAGCGTCTAGGTCGCCCGGGTTGGACAGGTAGCGGTCGCGGAATTCCTTGGAGATCACGCTGGTCTTCATGATGGCGGAATCGAACAGGTTGCCCTTGAGGTTGAGGAAGCCGGATTCGGCGAGGATCGGCTGATCCCAGGCGCGGATCACCTCGCGGTCGCCGGTGAAGCGGCCCTCGCAATTGTCGCCCATGCTCTGCCCATTGACGGTCTTGGCG
>JACCSN010000529.1 GCA_013812985.1 Hyphomicrobiales bacterium
GCGCGGAGCCGCAGCCGCGCCCTGCAACCCAGCCGAGGCCACAGGAAGCCGGCGGGTCGCGCCTTGGCAAACCGCGCGCCGAGCCGCCTCAGGCGCAGCCTGTGCGGCGGGAACCGCCAGCCATCCAGCCTGTCCGGCGCCCTCAGCCTGTCGCCCCGGCTGCGGCGAATCCGCCTGCTTCCACGCGGGACGCCACCGCGAACCAGGACGCCCGGCATGATCCGCGGCGGCCGAACCGACCGATTCCGGCCGCCCGCGAGTCGCAGAAACCGGTAGCGCTGCCGCCGGCGGAGGTGCCCTGGCCGGAGCCGGACAATGTCGAGAGCGAGATCGGCAAGGCGCTGCGCATGAACGGGCAGCCCGAGACCCGGGCGAGCGGAGCCGCCAAACCGGCTTCGCGTCAGGATGGGCCAGCCAGGACAAGCACGAATCCCGCGACCACGTTGGGCGACTTGGCCGAGCGTCTCGAGGAAGCGCTGGCGCGCGAGGTGCACGGGACGGATCACGGCCAGGCGCGCCCGCAATATGATCTGGAGGCTTTCGGCCTGACTCCGGATCAGCCCGCCCGGCCGCCGGTCAATCAGGCGGAGCGCCCGGCCGCCAAAGACGAGAGGAAGGATCGGTCCGAGCCTGCGAAGCTCATGGCGGCGGCGCCTGAGCCGGAGCCGGAGCCGCGGCGAGATGCGCGCCCGGCGCCTGAGCCGGAGCCGCGGCGGGATACTCGCCCAGCGCCGGAGCCCGAGGCGAAGCGGGACCCGAGAACGACGGCGGAGCGCCAGGAGGACGCGCCGGTCATCAGCCTCAACGCCCGCCGCCCCCCGGCCGTGGATCCTCTGGAGGATGAGATGGCGCGGCTCCTGGGGGAACTCACCGGAGACACGAATCGGCGGTAGGCGGCTCCATGCGCCCTGGATCAGGTGAAGGCGATTAGCATCCCGGGCAGCGGCAGACCGTTGATCCGCGTCGACCAGCGCTCCCCCGGCTGGACCGGGAAAGCGCGCGTCACGGTTCCCGTCGTGACCAGATCGCCTGGTTCGACGCCGCGCCCCATCGGGCGCTCGGCCAGGCCGCCGACGAAATGGCGCAGGGCGGAAAGCGGGCCGTCAAGCACGTTCTCGCCTCGACCCCGATCGGCCTCGATCTCATTGCGAAACAGCACGACCTCGAAATCGGCAAGCCGGGTGAACCATTCCGCCCGGGTCCGCGGGCCGTCGACCGGCAACAAAGGGCCATACCGATAGCAGCCATGCAGTGCGAAGGCGGCGATCGTATCGGCGGCGCGGAACCGCCAGTCGGGAAACAGCGACTGCACCAGCTCAAAGCCATGGCCGACGGCGTCGACGCAGTCCAGGAGTTCCCGTTCGTCCATGTCGGGATGCGGCGCGCGGGCCATCCTGAACACGATCTCCGGCTCGATCCGCGGCTCCAGGAGGCCGGCGAGCGGGCAGCTTGCCGGAGCTGCATCCCCAGGTCCTCGGATAACTGTCGTATCGTAAATCGGCCCCCAGATCGGGGCGTGAACACCGTATTCATCCCAGATCGTGCGGTTCGTGAAACCGATCTTCCACCCGACCGGCCGCTCGCCGCGGCCGATACGCCGGCGGGCGACGGCGGACGCGATACGGTAGGCGTCGTCCAGATCCAGATCGACCTCGTCGGTGAGCGGCGGGATCGAAGACGTGTGTTCGGCGGCGGCGAGGATGCGTGCGGCGAAATCCTCGGCCTCTTCCTGGCTGATAGGCATGTTCCATTCCCAGTCGCTTTGTGGCGCTGGCACTCTCCTAGCTTCGGCCTCGCACCGCAACCGAGCTTCCTGGGTGTTGATCTACGCGGTCGCGATCTCACCGCTGTGATTGCTTTCGCAGCCGAGGAACCGTCGTTCCGACAACGACCGAAAAAGAACGGCAACAAATAGGTGAGCAACGCCGTTCTTGTCCTTGCCGATCCGGCGGCTCAACTTCACCTGTCCTGCCCGGTTGGGATTTCACCCGAATGACACAATCAGGCCGTCCGGCGGATATGGGCCCGTCATGCGGAACGAAGCGCCGCATCTCGCCCTCATATCGTCGTGCCGACGAAGCCTCGCTG
>JACCSN010000558.1 GCA_013812985.1 Hyphomicrobiales bacterium
AATCCCATCAAGAGGAGTGCCGCCAGCTTCATGTGTGTGCCCGATCTGCAACAGGTCTAAGCGATTCCGGGACGATCAACCACTGCTCTTTGTCGAAAAACTGGCGGCCGCGTCAATGACGGCGTGCATTCGCGGCCGGCTGCTTCGCCGCGAGCCACTCCACCGCTTCCGCGAGAGCGCCTTCGATCGGGCGAGGGGCATAGCCGAGCTCGCGTTTTGCCTTGGCGCTGTCGAAGGGCGCGGAGCGGAGCGCGATGCGCACGGCTTCCCGCGAGGCGACCGGCGTTCCGCCCGTCAGCCCCGAAACCCATTCGCTCATCGTCCCCGCCGCCAGCGCGATCGGCGCCGGTATGGCGCGCTTCGGCATGCGGCGGCCCGACAGGCGCTCCAGCACGGCCAAGAGCCGGCGAAGGGGGATGTTCTCGCCGCCGAGGATATAGCGTTCGCCGGCGCGGCCATGCTCGCCGGCGCGCGCTATGCCATCGGCCAGATCGCGCACGTCGACCAGGTTCAGCACGCAATCGAGGAAGAAGGGCGAGCCGCCGGCAAGGAACAGCGCCAGCATTTCCGCGGGCGGCGTCATGTTGCGGTCGCCGGCCCCGATCGGCACGGTGGGGTTGACGACCACGACATCGAGCCCGTCCCGCGCGGCGTCAAGGGCCGCCAGTTCGCCCAGATATTTGGACCGCGTATAGGGCCCAGGCATGTCGTTCAGGGACAAGGCCGCGGCTTCGTCGACGAAATGCTTCCCGTTCCGCTTCTTCGGCAACAGGATCGATTCGGTGGAGCAATGGACGACCCGGGCGATTCCATGCTCGGCCGCCGCCTTGAGAACCGTTTCGCTTCCCAGGCGGTTGACGCGGTCGAAGCTCGCCTTTTCACGCGCCCAGAGATGGGCGATGCCGGCCAGATGAAAAAGCCGATCGACCCCTGTCATGGCGCGATCGAGGTCGGCGCGATCCAGGATCGAGCCGGGCAGGAACTCCGCCTCGCGGGGTAGCCCTTCCGCGCCGGCCACGTCCAGCACGCGCACCTCGTCGCCGCGGGCGATCAGCGCGTCGACGAGGTGGCGGCCGACAAAGCCGGAGCCGCCTGTCACCAGGACCCGCGCCATCTATGCCGGCGAGCCCGGCGCCGCGCCGCCGGCCCGTGCGATGCGCCTCGAATGGATCGTCATGTGGGGCTCCGCTCCGCGCCGACGGGCGCTCGCTTCCACCTGTCGATCGCGATCATAAAGGCGGGCAGCACGATCAACGACACGATCAGCACGAAGAAGATGGCGATGCCGAGCAGGAGTCCCATGCTGTAAAGGCCGCGATGCTCGGAGATCGCCAACGTGGCGAAGGCGGCGACGGTGTTGAGCTGGGCGACCAGCACGGCGAGCGGCGTCGAGGTGTCGAGCACCTCCGAGCTTTCCTCGCGCGCGCCGGGATGCTCCTCGGCGATCTCGCGCGCCCTGACCACGATATGGACGCTGCTCGCCACGCCGAGGCCGATCAGGAGCGGCACGACGATGATGTTGGCGAAGTTGAGCGGCAGATCGAGCGCCGCCGAGGCGGCAAGTGTCCACACGGAAGCGACCGCGAGCGGGGCGAGCACCAGAAGCACGTCGGACAGGCGGCGGCGGACGAAAGCGATGACGAGCGCGATGGCGATCGTCGTAAAGGCGATCGCCTGGGCGAAGGCGGCGCCGATCGATCGCCCGGCGCCGGTGATCGTCGCCGGGACGCCCTGCGCCAAGGGCGCCACGGCCTGGACGTCGTCGGCGAAGCGCTCCAGCGCTTCCTGGCTGCCGATATCGCCCGCCGGCAGCACGCGGAGCCGCACCTGCCCGTCGTCGGCGATCCATTGGTTGCGGATCTCCGGCGGGATGTCGTCGATCGTCGCCGGCGCGGCCACCGAGAGCTTTCCGTTCAAATCCGCCATCATCGCCGGCACGCCGCCGGCCAGCGCCTGCCCAAGCTCGCGAAGCGTCTCCGGCGCCGTGCCGCGCCGCTGGGCGAAGATGTCGAGCGCGGCGGCGAGTTGCGCGCCGGCCTGGGCGAGCTCGGACTCAGCTCCGCCGGCGGCAATTGCTGCGGCGCTCGCCCGCAGGCTCTCGAAAGCTTCGAGGAGCTCCGCGTCGGTCGGCGGCGGCAGCGGGTCCGCTTCGAAGAAGTCGGCGCCCAGGCCGGAACGGACTTCGGCCACCGCGGCAAGCTTCGCCGGCTGGTCGGCCGGCACGAAATCCTCGATGGAGCGGATTCCCGATACGCCGTTCACGGCCGTAAGCTTCGGCTCAAGCTCCCGCGCCGCCTCCAGATTGGCGGCGAGCACGTTCAGCGCATAGGGCGAGGTCTCCGGATCGAGCGCCAGGTTGCGGTAGGTCTCGACCGGCTCGGTGTCCGGGTTCTGCAGGTTCAGCGTGTTGGTGTCGAGCCGCGCCTGGGCCGCCAGAAAACCCGCCGCGACCGTAATGAACGCGGCGACGACGAGGATCGCCCGGTAATGGCCCTTGATCCAGCGCCCGATGCCGATGTCGAGGCCGGAGACGGGCTTCGGCCGCGGCGGCATCAGCGCCATCAAGGCCGGCTGCACGGTAAAGGTCACGACGACGGCCACGGCCATGCCGAGCGCCGAGATGATGCCGAATTCGGCCAGCCCGACATACGAGGTCGGCACGAAGGACAGGAAGGCCAGCGCGGCGCAGAGCGCGCTCAGCCCGATGCCCGGCCCCTCGCCGAGCATCGCCTGCTTCAAGGCCTCCTGGAAAGAGCCGCCCTTGCGGGCCTCCTCCAGGTGACGCAGGCCGAGATGCGTGCCGAAATCGACGCCGAGGCCGAAGAACAGCACCATGAAGGCCACGGAGATGAGGTTAAGCCCGCCGACCGTGATGGCGGCGAGCCCGGTAGTCCAGATCGAGCCGACCACAAGCGTGAGCAGCAAGGCGGCGATCAGCCGGCCGGAGCGGATGCCGAGGATGAGGCTGAGCGCCACCAGGACGAAGGAGAAGCCGCTGGCGTAGAGCGCGCCGGAGAAGGCGTCGTTCAGCTCCTGCTGGCGGAGCACCGGGTCGCCCGTCACGCGCACCGTCACGTCCGGGTGCTCGGTCCGGACCGCGGCGATCTCCGCCTGCAGGCCGTCCAGCGCCGGCCCGGCGCGGTCGATGGAGCTGTTGTCGAGGACGGGCTTCGCCTGCACCAGGCGCCGCGTGCCCTGATCGCCGGCCTCCAGGTCGAAGAGGCTTCGCCAGTCCATCTCGGCCGGCCGGCCCTCGGCCATCGCCTCGGTCGTCGCCGCGAGCTGCGCGACGAGGCGCGCCGCGCCATCGGTCGCGGCGGATTCCACCGTGCTCAACAGCCCGGCGATGCCGCGCAACGTGGGGTCGCTGGCCAGATCGAATAGCGTCAGCCGTGCGTCGCGGAGCTGGTCGCCGAGTGTGCGGATTTGATCGAGATCGAGAAAAAGGAGGCCGAATCGATCGAAATAAGGCGACGAGCCTGCCAGCTCGACGCGTTGGAAAAGATCGGGCCGCTTGCCGAGGCGGTCCGCGAGAGCCGCCGCCGCCGCCTGCGCCTCGTCGGAGGAGGGCGCGTCCACGACCGCGACCGCCAGCTCCTCGCGCGGGAAAGCGCGCCGGTAGGCCAGGTCGACCTGGCGGAAAGGCAGGTCAGCGGACAAAATCTCCTCGGTGCTGGTATTCACCGTGAGCCCCGTCGCGGCGAAGCCGGCGGCGACGGTGACGAGGAGCGCGATGAGGAGAACCAGCCATGGCCGTTGCGAAGCGGCGGCCGCGCACGCCCTGACTATCGACTCTCCAACTCTCGACATTTAGGGACGTGCTCTGATCTGACCGGCTGACGGAAACGCCGATTCCTCGCCCATGAAGGGGGGATCGGCGGCGCTTGAGGCTGCTTCCGGGTCGGCTGTAGCTTCAATCGGCGGGTCGCCGCAACCGGTTTCCGCCTTCGTGCGACTATCCGCCAGCGTGCCAAGGGGCGAATGATTTGACGGATGAGGATTTCGCCAGCCGGCTCTCCGCGG
>JACCSN010000566.1 GCA_013812985.1 Hyphomicrobiales bacterium
GCAGCAGCGTATGAGCCGCAGCAGTGAGTGGTCGATGGCCACGCGCTCGCCGCCTTCCCGATCCAACGACTTACGTAAGGCCGCACAGGAGTAAAGGTCGCGTTCAAACCAGTCGTCGCAGGCGGGATCACCGAGCCAGTGCGCGGGTCCGAGCACCGTGTCGATCTGGTTGCTCACGGCAAAGCGCGCGATTGCCTCGATGAGGTCCGTCCTCCCCTCGCGGCCGAAGTGCTTTGGGCCGACCGGGGCACCGTCGGCGAAGTGTGCCCAAGGCACCTGCTGCAATCGTCGGCAAAATTTTGCTAACGCCGCAAGTTCCGCAATCTGTGGGTCGAGAACGATTTCGACGCCCTTCTCGCTCAATGCTCGGATCAGCTCGCGTTGCTGATGGAACCGGGAAGCATCCACTACCACCCTGTTGGGCAGGAAGTGGCCGGCAGCGAATAAGTCGCCGAGCGCACGCGCGCCGTCATCTCCAAGCCGAATGAATTGACCGAGCGGCGTTGTATGCGCCACGCTTTGCGGGAAATGGACTACGTTGTCTGTCACGGGCGGGGTTCCGTAACGGTTTCTCTCTGCTACTATATGAAACCGAAACGGAACTGTCAAGCCGGGTTTTGGACACCCAGAAGGCACCCCGCCACACACCGCTCACGATGTGGCCGGCCCGGAAGGACCCCCGCCTGTGACCCTCGAATTTCTCCTCACCTCCCTCGTCATCGTCGCCTCGTCCGGAACCGGTGTGCTCCTCACCCTCGCGGCCCGGCCTTTCGCGCGGCGCGCGGGCCAGCGTCGTTGTCGCTTTCGGCTGCACGCTCGGCATCGTCGCGAATATGGCGGTGGCGATGCTGGGGCTGGTGGCGCTCCTCCACGCCATCGCGCTCGCTTTTCAGACTGTCGATCTTCTTTCTGATGTTCCTGCCACAATTCGTCAGCGCCGGCGAACCGTAGCCGCTGGCGCACACGCTGGAACTCAGCGCCGTTTTCATGGCTCTGACCTTCGCCGTCTTCGTCCTTTTCGGGGTGTTCGCCGCTTCGGTCCGCAGCTACATCATCTCGCGCCCGCGCGTGCTGACCTGGATGACCGCCTCTTTGCCGGCGCCTTCGCCGCGCTCGGCGCCAAGCTCGCCTTCGCGGAGCGGTGACAGCAGTCGAAGCGAGCAGCGCTCAGCTCCTCCGCTGCCCAGGCTCCTCCCCCTTCTTTACCCGCCCAGCACCGCAGCGGCTAGGCGGCCAGCGCCCGGATCGCCTCGTTCACCTCCGCCGCCTTCTCCATATGCGGGATGTGGCCCGCTCCGGCGATCCGCGTCACGACGACGGTCTCCGGCAGCCCCTCGCCATGCGCGGCGGGCAGGATGCGGTCGCCCTCGCCCCAGACGATGCCGACCGGAACCTTGATGGCGGCCAGCGCCTCGCGCACCGAGTGCTTCTGCGCGCCGCCCGAAAAATTCGCGTCGGCCACCGCCCGTAGCGCGTCCAGCGCGCCGTCCAGCCGCTTGAATTTCAGCACCTCCTCGACCATGTCGGCCGTCACCATCTGCGGGTTGGCCACCAGCATCTCCAGCACCGGCCTGAGCTTTCGCGCCCGGCTCTCGCCGATGAACCCCTCGATGAATTTTTCCGAGATCTCCGTCCCGAGCCCGGCCGGCGAGATCAGCGTCAGCGCCGCGACGCGGTCCGGCGCCCGCCGCGCGATCTCCACCGCGATGGCGCCGCCGAGCGAGTGGCCGACGAGGTGCGCCCGGGCGATCCCCGCCGCCTCCATATAGCCGAGCACCGTTGTCGCCAGCCCCGCGGCGGAAGCGTCGCCCACCGTCTTGGTCGAGCCGCCATGGCCGGGCAGGTCGATGGCATAAACCGGCCGCTCCTCGGCAAGCGCGCCCTGGTTGAACATCCAGGTCGTCATGTCGGCGCCGAAGCCGTGGATCATGAGGATCGGCGTCCCCGGCTTGTCCGTCCCCGCTTTCAGATGCCGGATGCGCTGACCGCCGACATCGATGACCTCGGGAACCGGCACGCCGCTGGCAGCCTTCTCGGCGTGCTTGAAGCTCTCAAGAAACTCGCCGACATAGGCATCGATTTCCGCGTCCGGAACCCCGGGCTCCGCCACCACGCCGAGCAGCGCGCCGACCGCCACCGTCTCGCCGTCGTCGACCACTTTTCGGCGCAAGACGCCGGCCACCGGGCTCTCGAACACGTTGGCGATCTTGGTCGTCTCGATGTCCATGATCTCCTGGCCGGCGGCGATATCCGCCCCCTCCGGCACCGCCCAGCGGGCGAGCATGCCCTCCTCCATGGCGAGGCCCCATTTCGGCATGGTGATCGGCTGGATGGCCATCGCGCTACTCCGCCGCCGCCTTGGCGCCGTAATCCAGCGTCTCGCGCACCGCCGCCTCGATCTTGGCGACGCTCGGGATGTACATGTCCTCCAAGGCCGGCGAGAACGGCACCGGCGCGTGCGGCGCGGTGACCAGGCGGATCGGCGCGCGCAGCGCCCCAAAAGCCCGCTCGGCGACCAGCCCGGCGATGTCGGCCGCCATGCCGCAGCGCGGATGCGCCTCGTCCACCACGACGAGCCGCCCCGTCTCCTCCACCGTCTCCAGGATCGTCTCCGCGT
>JACCSN010000581.1 GCA_013812985.1 Hyphomicrobiales bacterium
CGGCAGCTGTCGCACATGCGGATCACGTCGAGGCGGCGGGCATTCTGGCCGGCGAACATCCAGTGCTTGCCTTCCAGCTTGGCGACGATGCGCTCGACCGTGCTCCTGGTTCCGAACGGCTTGCCGCATTCGATGCAGTGGAACGGCTCCTCCTCCTTGACCGTTCGGCGGCGGGCGTTCCAGGCTTGGAAGTCGAGCCTGGGCGCCAGCGCGATCACCCCTTCCGGGCAGGTCGCGGCGCACAGGCCGCATTGGACGCAGGCGCTCTCGGCGAAATAGAGCCCAGGCTTCTCCGGGCTGTCGGTGAGCGCGCCGGTGGGGCACGCGCCGACGCAGGAATGGCAGAGCGTGCAGCCCTCGACATTGATGTCGAGCCCGCCGAAAGGGGCTCCGGGGGGAAGCAGGACCGCTTCCAGCGGCTGGGGGGCAGCCCGGTGCAGCTCGATCATCGTGCTTTCCAGCACGCTGCGCTTCCGCCCGGTCGGCATGAAGCTGGCGGGGCGGGGGGATGGAACGCCGGGCGCTACCCCATCCAGCGTCTCACGCAGCGCATCGGGATCGTCCGTCTCGATCAATCCGCAGCGGTCGGGTCCATAGCCCAGCCCGTCGGCGAGCAGGTTGGCGATCGTCAAGGTGCGGCCGAGCCCGGCGAGATCATGCTTCGGCCGCGACCGGCCAAGCGCCCGCGCCGCCGCCGCCCCCCAGGCCAGCGGCGCGGTCCAGGCTTCGATCCCGAGCTCCGTCACCTCGTTCACCGCCACCGGCAGGACGTTGGACGGCAGCCCGGCGCCGAACCGGGCCAAGGCGTCGATCAACGGCGCGCCATGGGCCGCATCGTGGAACAGCACTATCGCGTCGCGTCCGCCGGCCCGCGCATAGGTAAGGAGCAAGGTTCGCAGGCGCCTGAGCAGCGCTTCCGTGGTCGGCAGCGCATAGGTCGCCGCGCCGGTGGGGCAGGCGGCGGCGCAGCTCCCGCAGCCGGCGCAGATTTCCGCGCTGATCGCCACGTGGTTGCCGGCGGGCGAAATCGCGCCGGTTGGGCAGAGCTCCAGGCAGCGCGTGCAGCCGACGATGCGCGAGCGCGAATGGGCGCAAAGGTCGGCGGCGAAATCGATGTAGCGCGGCTTGTCGAACTCGCCGACGAGATCGCCGGCCTCCGTGATCGCTGCGGCGACAGCGGCGCGGTCGCGCGGGTCGGCCCTGAGATAGCCGTCGCGCAAATCCGGCGCTGGAAACAGCGGGACGCCGCCGGACAGGTCGAGCACGATATCGCAGCGGGAAACGGCGCCGTCGCGGGAGGGTCCGAAGCGGAGCGCCTCACGGGAGGAGGGCGCCGGCGCGGCAAAATCGTCAATTATCAGCTCGAACGCGCCGAGGCAGCCGGAGGCGTTGCGGATCGATCCCTTGAGCACTGGGAAATCCCAGCTTCGGTGTGGCGCGACATCCTGAGGGCGGGAGAGCATGACGGTGACGTCGAGCTTGTCGGCGAGCGCGCGACCGGTGTCGATCGCCGTCTCGTCGCATCCATAAATGAGGATCACGCCCTCGCTCCGCAGCGAGACGATGGGCGTCGGAGAAACCGGTTCGGCGGCGAGCGCAAGAAGGGCGGCGGCTTTCGGGCCGGCGAACTCGCCCTGGTCCGACCAGCCGCCGGCCTCGCGGATATTGCCGAAAGCGAGCTCGCCCGCATAGCCGAGCTCCGCCGCCACCTCGCTGAAGAGCGGCGCCTGCTGCGTGCAGCCGATCGTGATCGCGTCCGTCCCAACGAGGATCTCGCGCAGCCGGCCGAGCTCGGCGCCGCAGAATTGATCGCCGGATTCGACCCGCGCGTCAGAGCATCCTCGCGCCACCGCGCCGCCAAATGCAGGCATGGTCCGTTCGCAGGAGCAGACCAGGATCGTCCGCTGTTTTTCCGAACTCATCGGCTCTCCGGGAAGGCGCGGCTCGCAAGCGCCGGTAGCGCGGCTCTCTTTAGAAGCTTTATAAGGAGAACGAAACCGCAATCGCCAGCACCTCCGGCCATGTTCCTGCGCGCCTCAGCCACCGACCGGGCTCTCGATCTCCCCCCGCTCTACAGCCTGGTGACCTTGCGCGAGGCCGGAGACGCTTTCGCGCATGCCTGCGCGGTCGCTGCAGAGAAGGGCGCCGGGACTCTGGTCTGGACGCGAAGGTTCGATGTGGCCGAGTTTGCCGTGGTCCTGGAACCGGAGCAGCCGCTGGCGATGGCCCGCCACGCCTTTTATCTCGGGATGAACGCGATTGCCGATGCGCTTGCCGCTCATGCGCCGCCGCAGGCGCCGATCAGCTTCGATTGGCCCGACGCCATTCGTGTGGACGGGGTGCTGGTCGGCGGCGGACGCCTCGGCTGGCCGGGCGGCGCCGACGAGGAGCAGGCCCCTGAATGGCTGGTCTTCGCCGGCATGATCCGCACCTCGATCATGCGCGCCGGGGATCCCGGATTGCGCCCGCTCCTCGGCTCGCTCGACGAGCTCGGCTTCGAGGCGCTGGATTCCGGCGCACTGATCGAAAGCTTCGCCAGGCGTCTGATGGCGGGTTTTCATGAGTGGAGCGAGGACGGTCTGGAGCCCGTGATGAAGCGCTACCGCGAGCGGCTGGCGAATGGGTTGCAATCGCCGAGCCACCCGTCCCCCAGCCCCTCCCCGCAAGCGGGAGGGGAGGACGATCGCCTCCGCGAAGTGCTCGCCACGCCGTCCTGGCGGGACTCGAAGACGGGAATGCCATGGCTTTGAAGCTGCCGCGAACGGTCCGACTCGATCCGTCGGACACGTTCGTCTTCGCTCGCGCGGCGGAGGCCGGCGAATGGGCGGTGACCGGGACGTTCCTGTTCTTCGGTTCCGACCCCAGCTCGTTCGCCGGCAAGGAGCGGCAGGCGTTCCGCGCCGGCTTCCTCGGGGTGGAGAGCTTCGGCTGGTCGACGCTGGTGGTGGTGACCGAAGCCACAGTGGAAGACCGGGCAGGCGCGGTGGAGCGGCTGGCGGAGCAGCTGGTGACGCGTTGCGGCGCGCCGGATCTGCCGCGCGCCCGCGCCGCCGCCGAGGACGAGGTCGCATTCGCGCAATCCCTCTGCGAGCATCCGCCGAACACCCTTCTCGGCCTGCATCGAGCCGTCGATGCCGACGGCATCCGCGAGACCTTCCGGACCCTGCACCGCCGCGCCAGCCGCATTGAGCCGCTCAGCGCTTTCAGCATCATTGAAGTAGAAGAGGAGGATACCCCGGTCGAAACCGTCGACTTCGTCGGGCTGGCCAAAGGGGTTCGGCCGTGAAGGATTTCTGGGTCGCCTCAGGCCACCATCTGCTCGACCGCGATCCGGCCGGCCGCCTCGTCGTCACCGACGAGTTCCTGAAGGCGTATCTGGCGCGCCCGGAGCTCCTGCCGCCGGAAGATGCCTGCGAGGCGGAGAAGCGGCTCCACCACGAACTCCTGATGCACCATCCGCGCCGCCCGGTCGGGGCCGGCGACATCGCCGCCATCGCCGACGGCGATGCGCGCGAGAACTGGGACCTGATGATCGCCTTCCGCGACCGCCTGCTCGCGGCGCCGTCGCTTGAAGCCGCGTATCTCGGCTTGGTGCGCGGCAGCGCCAATGTCGCATCCCTGTTCATGAACCAACTCGCCCAAGTGGTGCTCCGCAACGTGCTCGACGCCATTGACGACCCCTTCGTGCTTCGGGCCGCCGAGCTGTTCTACCGGCCGCAGAAAGTAACATTCCACGAAGGCTCGGTGCTCCTCGCCGATTCCGAGACAATCGAGCTGCATGAGCGCGACCGGCACGCCTCGCCGCTCCTCGCCATGCTCGGCGGGCCGGCGGTGACCGAGCTTGAAGTCCTGACGGAAGCGAACGTCGCGGCTTATTTCGGCCGCAGCGACGCGTTCGATATGGCGCTCAATCTTGACAAGCGCGGCCGGCAGGGCTTGGCGACCTCGATGACGGCATGGGTAAAGCACCTCGTCGGCGCGGACGTGCGTATCGAACCGGTGGAGCGGGTCGAGGATCAGGACTGGGCCTGGTTCGTCGGGCTTGACGCGGAGGCGACGCGGCTGGGCAACGCCTTGTGGGAAGGCGGCGATCTCGACGGGGAGGCGCTGGACCGGGTGCTCGCGCTTTTCCGGCTCGATTTTGCCGACGCAAGCGAGGCCCTGCCGGAGGTCGGTGCGAGGCCCGTCTGGCTGATCCTCGCGACGACTTCCGATCGCCTTGTCCGCATGAAGCCGCAGAACCTCATCGCCGGACTGCCGCTCCGCGCCAATGCGGCGGCAAGCTGAAAGGGCAAAGGATGGCGCGTGAAGCGATGGAGATCGGGGTGCTCGTGGAGCGGCGAAAGCTGAACAGCCCGTGGGCCGATCATGCCTGGGCGCCCGTCGCGGTCCTCTCTGGCGCGCCGGCGGCCGAGCCGTGGACAGTCCTTCAGGAGAGCGCGGAAACGACCCGATATTTCGCCGGCGCGTTCGATCTCGAGTTCTTCTCCTCCGATACGGGGACTTATCGCGACAACCTGCGCTCCGGCCTGCCGAGCCTGTGGGTCTCCCTGCAGGAAACCGAGGCGCCGCCGGGAATCGCCGTGCAGGCCGTAACCGCCGATCCGGCCGAGGGCGAAGCCCTGACGGAGCCGGGCGGGGCCATCGTCGAGGCGGTGCCGATGCCGCGGGAAATCCAGGAGCGCCTCGCCGCCTTCGTGGCGGAGCACCATGTCGAGCGCGTGTTCCACAAGCGCAAGCGCGACCGCGCCGACCCGGAGGCGCTGGCGACCCGCGCACCAGGCGAGCGCGCTTCGGAAGCTGACAATGAGCGCTGACGACAATTTCCTCGCCCGTTGGTCGCGGCGTAAGCAGGCGGTCAAAGGGACCGATGCGTTAACACCGGTCGAAAACGCGGAGCTTGCAGCGCCGCCGCTAGGGGCGGAAACCGGATCCGCGCCTCTCGACCAAGGACAGCTTGAGGAAGTGCCGCCGACGGAGGTCCTGCCGCCGTTGCCCCGGATCGAGGACCTTACCGCCGAAAGCGACATCTCCGGCTTTTTGCGGAAGGGCGTGCCGGAGACCTTGAGGCACGCCGCGCTGCGGCGCGCCTGGTCGCTCGATCCCGCAATCCGCGACTACATCAGCCCGGCTGATTACGCCTGGAATTTCAACGATCCTCGGTCCATCCCGGGGTTCGGCGGGGATATCGGGAGCACGTCGCTGGACGCGATTGTCGCGCATTCGACCGGGGGCAGGCCGCCGCCGTTGCCTGGAGCGGGGGAGGAGGTAAAGCCGGAGTCAATAGATGGCGAGGTTGGAGCCGGTGCAGCTGAATCGAATGCGCCGGGCGGCCTCTCCGGTAGCTCTCGACTGCAAGAAGGAACGGCGGAGCGCGCGGTTTCGGTGGCCTCTTCCAGCGATCTCTCGCCAAAGCCATCCCCCAACGAAGGAGCGGTGGACCGCGGGTCCATCACGAGGACTTCATTGCCGAACGATAGAGGGCCACAAGCGCCGAGCGATGCATCCCTTCAAGGGCAGGACAATCACATATTGTCGCATGATGCCCTCCTCTCCCGGGACGGGAGAGGCCGTCTCGTCGAGAGCCGAGCGGGTGAGGGTCACGAACGTCGAGCGAACTCGCCGCCACCCTCACCCGGCTCCGAGCTTCGCTCGGACTCGGCCTCTCCCGTCCCGGGAGAGGAGGAGACCACCCACATGCGATTGCTCTCCCCGCAAGGGGGAGGAGAGCAGGCCGCGCCTTGTCCGTCGCGCCATGGCGGGGCAATGCCGCGGTGAGCGTTTTTTCCCGCCACAGTCAGGTCTCGGCGATGGCCGATCGGGCGCGGTGGATAGGCGTTGCAATCGGTCCGCCACCGGATAGTATGTTTGCTCAAACTGGACGCAGCGTGACGCTAGGCCCAAGAACGTGAACATTGGCGCGGGTTTGGAAAAGGCCGGAAGCGCGGGAGTTCCCGAAGGCGCCCGCGCGGGCTTTGGGCGAAGCGCGACGTTGCTGTCGTCCCCGCCGGACGAGGTCGATACGGCGCGCGCGCAGGAATATGCGCTGCTGGGCTCGCTTCTCCTGCGGCGCCCCGATGCGGAGATGCTGACGCGGCTTTCGCGGCTGCAAGGGACGCCTACTCCGATCGGGATGGCGCATATCCGGCTGGCGGAAGCCGCCGCGTCCGCGTCTGCCGAGGCCGTCGAACGGGAATATTTCGACCTCTTCATCGGCGTGCCCCGCGGCGAGCTCATGCCCTACGCCTCTTATTACCTGACCGGGTTCCTGAGCGACCGGCCGCTGGCGCGCCTGCGCCAGGATCTCGGGCGCTACGGCCTGGAGCGGGCTGAGGGCTACTCCGAGCCGGAAGACCACATCGGGACGCTTTGCGAGATCATGAGCGGATTCGCCGAGCGCCGGTTCGAGGTCTCCGCCAGCGAAGAACGCGCGTTTTTCGGCCGTTATCTCGCGACCTGGGGATTTCGCTTCTTCGCCGACCTGGAAGCCGCCAAGTCGGCGCGCTTCTACACAGCGGTCGGCACGATCGGCCGGCTCCTCCTCGAGATCGAGGCCGAGGCCTACGCCATGGAGACGGTGACTTGAACGAAAAAGGCGGCGCGATCGTTCGCCGAACAGGGCGTGAGCCGATCGGGCATCACGGCCAGGAGGACGCTAGGATGAAGGACAAGGACGAGATGGGTCGCCGCGATTTCCTGCGGGCGGTGGGCGGCGCTTCCACGGCCGCTGTCGCGACCGCGGCGATCGCCCTGGCTCCCGGCGAGGCAGAGGCTTACGACCCCGGGCAGGAGGAGATGAGGGCGCGCTACAACCCCGATTCGCCGGACGTCCAGGCCTTCTACCGGACCAACGGCTACGAGACCTTGAAGACGTGAGGGCGCCATGCTGACCAAGCGCAAGACCACCCAGTCGAACCGCCCGAACCTGCAATCAGCCATGGCCGGCCTCGGGGCAGCGGTCGGCTCGGAAACCCTCGACCGGCGAAGCTTCCTGCGCCGTTCCGGCCTGACGGTCGGCGGGCTGGCCGCGGCCGGCGCGTTCCAGCTCGGCTCGATCCGCAAGGCCGAGGCGATCAGCCCGCCCCAGCCGGGTATCCCGATCGAGATCAAGAAGAACATCTGCACCCATTGCTCGGTCGGCTGCACGGTCACGGCGGAAGTGCAGAACGGCGTCTGGACCGGCCAGGAGCCGTCCTGGGCGAGCCCCATCAACCGCGGCGCGCACTGCGCCAAGGGAGCTGCGATCCGCGAGATCGTGCATGGCGAGCGGCGGCTCAAATATCCGCTGAAGCTGGTCGGCGGCCAGTGGGAGAAGATCTCCTGGGAGCAGGCGATCAACGAGGTCGGCGACAAGATGCTCGCCATCCGCGAGCAGGCGGGCGCCGATTCCATGTACTGGCTCGGCTCCGCCAAGTTCACCAACGAAGCCGCCTACCTGATGCGCAAGTTCGGCGCGTTCTGGGGCACCAATTCGATCGACCACCAGGCGCGGATCTGCCACTCCACCACGGTGGCCGGCGTCGCCAATACCTGGGGATACGGCGCGCAGACGAATTCCTACAACGACATCCGCAATTCCAAGACGATGCTGTTC
>JACCSN010000590.1 GCA_013812985.1 Hyphomicrobiales bacterium
TTGCAACGCGACTCGATCGGCTTCGGCGTGACGACGCCGTTCTTCTGGAATCTCGCCCCCGATTACGACGTCACCTTCTCGCCCACCTACCTGACCCGCCAGGGCCTGCTCATGGAGACGGAGTGGCGGCATAAGATCTTGAACGGCGCCTATTCGGTCCGCCTGGCCGGCATCTTCCAGCAGGACAAGGACGCCTTCATCGACGACGACGGCGAGCGCTTGAGCGGCTATCGCGACTTCCGCGGGAGCGTCGGCACAAGCGCGCAATTCGCCCTCGCTTCACGCTGGACCTTCGGCTGGGACGCGCACGCCATCACGGACCGGACGTTCAATCGCGATTACCGGATCGACGGCGCCACGGCCAAGGATCTGACCTCTACGCTCTACCTGACGGGCCTCAGCGACCGGAACTTTTTCGATGTGCGCGGATATTACTTCAACGTGCAGCGCGAGGACACCGAGGAAGAGCTCCCCGACGGCCCCGATCCCGGCCGCGCACTCGACATCTACCGGCATGACGACCAGGCCGAGCAGGCCGTCGTGCATCCGATCCTCGACCACAATTACATCCTCCCCGACTCGCTGCTCGGCGGCGAGGCGCGCTTCGACACCAACTTTACCAGCCTGTCGCGGGAGGAGAGCGACCTGCGGCATCCGCCCGAGCCGATCGGCGAGTATTTCGCCGGGATCGCGGGCGATTATACGCGGCTGAGCAACCGGGCGAGCTGGCAGCGCCGGCTGATCGCGCCGGCGGGCCAGGTCTTCACGCCCTTCACTTACGCCAGCCTCGACGCCAGCTGGGTGGCCTTGGAGGACCCGGTTGCGGGCCTTGCCAATGACGAGATCGTCGGCCGCGCCATTCCGGCGGCCGGGCTGGACTACGAATGGCCGATCTTGGCCACGCTCGGCGGCACGGTTCATACCTTCGGCCCGAGGGCGCAGCTCATCGCCCGCCCGGACGAGCAGCATGAGGGCGAGCTGCCGAACGAGGATTCGCAAAGCCTGGTGTTCGACGACACCAACCTCTTCGTCCGCGACAAGTTCGCCGGCTACGACCGCCAGGAGGGCGGCAGCCGCGCCAATCTCGGGCTCGTCTATCAGGGCCTGTTCCCGAACGGCGCGTCGATCGACGCGCTCATCGGGCAGTCCTTTCAGGTCGCCGGCGAGAACTCGTTCGCAGTCCGCGACAATGCCTTGACGGGCGTCGGGTCGGGGCTGGAGACGGACGCCTCGGACTATATTGGGCGCGTCACGCTGAACACCGGCGCCGGGCTGGCGCTGACGGCGCGCGGTCGCTTCGACGACGCGAACGCCAACATCAACCGCGGCGAAGTGAACGCGATCGGCACGTACGGGAGGAGCGTCGGCTCGATCGGCTACGCCTTCATCCGCGACACGCCGGCCGGCGGCATCTTCGAGAACCGGGAGGAAGTCAACGGCTCGGCCTCGATCGCCGTGACCGACCATTGGTCGGTCCTGGGCGGGCTCGTCTACGACATCGAGAACACCGCTCCGGTGACGCATAGCGTCGGCCTCGCCTACGGCGACGAATGCTTCGAGATCTCAGGGCTGTATTCCGAGACGCCCGACCGCTATTCCGATCTCGTCACCGGGCGCCAGGTGTTCGTCCGCATCAACCTGCGCACTCTGGGCGACAGCTCGGTGAGCTCGGAGATCGATGACCGGCTGAACTGAGCGGCCCGCATGAAATGCGAACACCGGTATTCGCATTCACCCCCTCATCCTGAGAGCTTGTGAATTTATCCGCGACGGCATCCCGCTCCCTTCCGAAGTAGCTTCGCCAAAACACATGCGCGTCCCAATTGTGATTGTCATCCCGGATGGCGCGTCAGCGCCTGTCCGGGACCCCATAAACGCCGAAGCTCGCCGAAGGGGCTTCGACGTCGTCGCTCTCCGCTTATGCGCTGGCGTTGATGGATACCGGTCTTGACCTCCGGCCAAACCGGGATGACAAACCTCGGGAGTGGTGAAACTCAGGCTTGATCGCGGAGCTTTGTAAAAGATTCACAAGCTCTGAGGTGCGAGCGCGGTATGCGCGAGCCTTGAAGGAGCTTCCAGTGATTGCTTGAAACGCCCTCGTCCTACGAGACGGCCCTTGCGGGCCTCCTCAGGATGAAGGCTGCGTAGGCAGCTTCTCCAATCAATCAGTGCGGCTGAGCCCGTCGAAACTCCGGCTTGAGAGCCCTGTACAGGCTCCGGAACGCCTCGAAACGCTCGGCATAGAGGGCGTGAAGCGTCG
>JACCSN010000602.1 GCA_013812985.1 Hyphomicrobiales bacterium
TCGGCTATGACAGCCGTCGCTACAAGCTCGCCGCCTTCGTGCTCGCGGCAGGCGTCGCAGCCCTGTCGGGGACGCTTTACGCCATCTGGGGCAACTTCGTCGCGCCGGAGATGTTCAACCTGAACCAGGCGGCCCAAGTGGTGATCTGGGTCATCGTGGGCGGCCGGTCAACGTTGATAGGACCTGTCGTCGGGACGGGCTTGGTTCAATATCTCAGCAACTGGCTGGGCACGGTGAGCGTCGGGCAAGTCACCCTCGTCCTCGGAGCGGTGCTGCTCCTCTTTGTGCTCGTATTTCCGCGAGGGTTGCTCCCAACGATCGGCGATCTCTTGAACAGGATTGTGCGACGAACGGGGCGCCAGGGGCCACCTGCATGAGCGATGTCGCCCCGATACTTGAAACGCGTGGCTTGGAGAAGCGCTTCGGCGGAGTTCGCGCCGTCGCGGCCGTGGATTTCCGTTTGGCGCCAGGCGAGTTGCGCTGCCTGATAGGGCCGAACGGGGCCGGGAAAAGCACCTTCTTCAAGATGCTTACGGGCCAGCTCCGGCCAACCGCGGGCCGCATCCTCTTGGAAGGCGAAGACATCGTCGGGGCAGAGCCGCACGAGATCGGTCGGCGAGGCGTCGGCATCAAGAATCAGGTTCCGGTGGTCATGAACGGACTGACCGTTCGCGAAAATCTTTGGCTTGCGGCGCGATCCCGGCGCAAGGGCGCCGCCGTCAGGGTCGCCGTGGACGCCATTGCCGAGCGCCTGTCGCTGGTCTCGATACTTCACCGTCTCGTGGGCGAGCTGGCGCATGGTCAGCGCCAGTGGGTCGAGATCGCGATGGTCATCATCTGCGAGCCGAAAATCGTGCTTCTCGACGAGCCGGCTGCCGGTATGAGCGATGAGGAAACCGCTCGAACCGCCGATCTGATCCGTGAGGTCAACAAGGACGCGACAATCGTCGTCGTTGAGCACGACATGCAGTTCATCCGCCAGATTGCCCGCACCGTGACCGTGTTTCATCAGGGGCGGATCCTCGTCGAGGATTCTTTTCAGCGTGTCATCGCTGATCCTGTGGTGCGCGACGTCTATCTCGGCCGCGAGAAAGTTTCTTGACATGCTGGAAGTCGAGGGACTTCGGTCCGGCTACGACGGAATTCCGGTCCTGGCCGGCCTCTCTCTCAACGTGGCGCAGGGCGAATTCGTCGGCATCCTGGGTCACAATGGGATGGGAAAGACGACGCTGCTGAAGACCCTCGTCGGCCTTCTGCCGGTGTCCTCCGGGGAGATCCGATTCGAGGGAAAGCCGATAACCCGCGCGCCCCCTCACCAGCGCGCCCGACGCGGGTTGGGCTATGTGCCCCAGGGTCGCGGCATCTTCCCAGGCCTGACGGTGCTCGAGAACCTGCGCTTCGCCGCGGCGGCCGTTGGACGAGGCAAGGGCCAGCTCGATGGGATCCTCGCCGAGTTTCCGCGGCTCATGACCTTGCTCGATCGGCCCGGCAGCGCCTTGAGCGGTGGTGAGCAGCAGCTCCTCGCGCTCGCGCGTTCCCTGGTTCAGGAGCCGCGCATGGTCCTGCTCGACGAGCCGACCGAGGGCATCCAGCCGTCCATCATCGAGGAGATCGTCGAGCAGCTGAAGCTGCTCCGCCGGCAGCGCGGCCTCACCGTCCTCCTCGTCGAGCAGAACATCGACTTCATCAAAGCGCTGTCGGATCGTGTCCTGCTCATCCAGAAAGGCGCGATCATGCGCGAGTTCTCCGCCGAGGAGCTCTCCGATTCCGCCGCCATGGGCGATTTCGGAGAGATCGCGGGCTGACGGCTGTTCTGGCTGCTTCAAGCCGCCGCTCCCGGCGCCCTGAATTGCGCGGACCAGGACTTGACATCCGGTCACGCGGCGAAGGACAGGGAACCCCCATGCCGCCAGGCCGCGCGCTTCCGGCAGGAGATCGTCAACGCATCCGCGGGAGGACACCATGGCTTCAGGGCACCTGCACTTCGCGACGCTCACTCAGGTGTCGGAGCAGATCCGTCGCCGCGAAATCACGCCCGTGGACGTGACGACCATGATGCTGGACCGCATCGACCAACTGGATGGACGATATCACAGCTACGCGACGGTTCTCGCGGATCGGGCCCTTGATCAGGCGCGGGCCGCGGAGGCGGAGATCGCCAAAGGTATCTGGCGCGGTCCGCTGCACGGCGTTCCGATCGCCGTGAAGGATCTCTGCTATACGACGTACAGCGCCACCGCGGCCGGAACGACGATGCTTCGCAACTGGACCCCCGACCATAACGCGACGGTCGTGGACCGGCTCGAACAGGGCGGCGCCGTCATTGTGGGCAAGCTGAAGATGACGGAGGGGGCCTATACGAGCCATCATCCGGATGACCAGGCCCCCCTCAACCCCTGGAATGCCGATCATTGGGTCGGATCGTCGTCGACCGGTTCGGGCGTGGCGACAGCCGCGGGCCTTTGCTACGGCTCCCTGGGCTCCGACACCGGGGGCTCCATCCGCTTCCCGCCCGCGACCTGCGGGCTGACCGGCATCAAGCCGACGTGGGGACGCGTCAGCCGGCATGGGGTGTTTCCGCTGGCCGCGTCCCTGGACCATATCGGTCCCATGACGCGCAGCGTCGGCGACGCGGCCGCGATCCTGGGCGTCATCGCCGGAGCCGATCCGAACGATCCGACGGCGATTCAGGATTCTGTCCCGGATTATCTGGCGTCTCTCGGTCAGAGCGTGCGCGGCGTCAGGATCGGCGTCGACCGATCCTACATCAGCGACGGCATCGACGAGGAGGTCGCAGCCGCGGTCCTCGAGGCTGAACGGGTGTTGCTCGCCTTGGGCTTGAAGGTCCAGAAGGTCGAGTTCCCGCCAATAGAGCAACTGGTTCGCGGCTGGATTCCGATGTGTTCGGTAGAGACCGCCATCGCCCACAAGGAGACCTACCCCGCCCGCTCCACGGAATACGGTCCGGACCTGGCCGCGCTGATAGATCAGGGTCACAGGATGACGGGCATGGAGATCGGGGAAATCATGCACGAGCGGCTGGTCTTCTCCGGACGTCTGCGGGCTCTATTCAATGACGTCGACCTGCTGCTCATTCCAACCATGCCGGTGACGGTCCCGAGCCTGGCCAGGATGAGCGAATACGGACAGGACCCGGACGTTCTCTTGCGTATCCTGCGTTTCACGGCGCCTTTCGATTTCTCGGGCAGTCCGACGATCACACTGCCGAGCGGCATCGACCGGGCGGGGATCCCGCTCAGCATGCAGCTCGTCGGTCGCCATGTCTCTGAAGATCTTCTCTGCCGGGTCGGCCATGCCTTTCAACAGGTGACCGACTGGCACACCCGCCGTCCGGCCGATTTGTCGTGAGTTGCGTGGGCGCCGGCGATCCGGACGCTATCCAGGCGGGCTTCGCCGGCCGATTTGCTGTTCCGATCCGGCTCGGCCTGGGGCGCGCCTTTGCGCGGGACGGCCAGGTGACGATCTGGTTTTCCTTCGCCGCAGGCCGATCGGAATCCGGGCGAGCTACCGGTTGTCGAACCGGGCGGTGCGCTTGTCCACGAACGCCGCCATGCCCTCTTTCTGGTCTGCGGTCGCGAAGGTCGTCTGAAACAGTCGCCGTTCGAAGCGAAGGCCTTCCGCAAGCGTCGTTTCGTAGGCGCGGTTGATCGCCTCTTTGGCCATCATGACCGAGGGGAGCGACATGGCAGCGATGGTTTCGGCTGTTTTCATCGCCTCGGTGAGAAGATCCGCCGCTGGCACGACCCGCGCGACGAGTCCGGCCCGCTCCGCCTCCTCGGCGTCCATAATCCGCCCAGTCAGGCACATTTCCATCGCCTTCGATTTGCCGACCGCCCGCGTCAGCCGCTGAGTCCCGCCAAGACCGGGGATTATGCCGAGCCGGATCTCCGGCTGGCCGAATTTGGAGTTATCGGCGGCGACCACGATGTCACACATCATGGCGAGCTCGCACCCGCCGCCGAGCGCGTATCCGGCCACCGCGGCCACGATCGGCTTGCGCACGGCGGACATCCGCTCCCATCCGGCGAGAAAATCCTGGAGGTAGATATCGGGATAGGTGAGATCCTGCATCTCCTTGATATCGGCGCCGGCCGCGAAGGCCTTGTCGGAGCCGGTAACCACGATACAGCCGATCCCCTCGTCCTGGTCGAACTCGGCGAGCGCATCCGTCAGCTCCCGCATCACGGTGCTGTTCAGGGCGTTCAGCACTTTGGGACGATTGAGCGTGATCAGCCCGACCCGGCCGCGGATTTCCGTGAGAATGGTTTCGAAGCCAGCCATGTGTCCTTCCGTCTTCAAGTGGCGTGCTGCGAGCCCGGCGCATAGCCCCGATTGGCGGGGCTTGCGGGAACCGGACCGGGCACTGGGCAGTAGCTGGCCAAGCGCCAGCATTGGCCGGAGGAGCTGGACGCCACTTCAAACAGCGCCCGGTGGGAAAGCCCGAGCAGCTCGGCCAGCACGAAAGCCTCAGCCACGGCGATCATGGAGACGCCGATGATCATGTTGTTGCGCATCTTCGCAGCTTGTCCCGAGCCGGCCGGACCGCAATAGACGATTCTCTTGCCCATGGTCTCCAAAACCGGCCGGCTGCGTGCGAAGGCTCTCGCGTCTCCGCCGACTATAAAGGTCAGGCTCGCCGCTACGGCGCCGGCGACGCCTCCCGAAACCGGCGTATCGAGCGCGGCAAGACGCGCCTCGCAAGCAGCTGCGCGAAAAGTACCGCAACAGCTGTCAACGACACGAACGGTGCCACCGGGGGCGCGGGTGGCACCGTTCATCGCAGACGGCACAACCGATATCCTGCGCGCCAGCGGCGGCGGGGGTGGAGCGGGCGCCACGGCGGCGGCCACGGCCGGCGGCGCCTGCGGTTATGGTGACGGCGACCTCGGGAATGCGAGGGGTGCCGGCGGCGCGACCACCGGCGGCGCC
>JACCSN010000608.1 GCA_013812985.1 Hyphomicrobiales bacterium
CATGGCACCCTTGGAGCGGCCAGTCGTGCCGGACGTATAGAGGATGGCGGCCAGGTCGCCGGCCGTCCGCGGAACGTCGTCGAAGGCCGTGGGGGCGGCGCGACCCTTGTCCGCCAAGCTACCGGCGGAGACCTCGGGCGATTGCCAAGACCCCAGTGTTTCCAGCCGAGCACCGGACTTGGCCGCGATCGGCGCAAGCCCGTCCGCCCTCGCCGGGTCGCAAACGAAGACCCGCGGCTCGGCATCGGACAGGAAGTAGTCGATCTCCGCAGGCGTGTAGGCGGTGTTCAGGGGCAGATAGACCGCACCGGCGCGAAGCGCGGCGAGGTAGAGCATCAGCGACTCCATGCTCTTTTCCGCCTGGACAGCGATGCGGTCGCCGGTCCGAACGCCGAGATCGACGAGCACGTTCGCGAAGCGGGCCGATACCTCCAGCACGTCGCGATAGGTGTATTGCGCGCCACGGTCGGGCAGCCAGGCAAAGCGCCGGCCAAGATCGCTCGGCATTGCCGCGCGAAGGTGGGCAAAGAGGTTGTCGCTCACGCCGACCTCGCCAAGCTTGCGGGCCCCGGAACAGCTCGCGCCAGACGCGTCACGGCGTTTGACGCGACGGCCGCGCCCGTGTTTGCGTAGGCCTCGTGGTTCCGCTCGATGTCCTCTGGTCTGTAGAGATAATTGACCATGACGCCGTGCGACCGCCGCAGACCCTCGCGGCTGAGATCGCCGCGCCAGTTGATGCGCTCCAGGCGGGCGCCGTTGCCGAGGTGGAACCGCGCGACCGGGTCCACTGGCTTCCCGGCAGCTGTGCGCGCCCGGGTGAGATAATGGGCGGCAAGCGGCACCAGGATGGCATCCAGGAGCTCGGATGTCGCCTGGTCGCGCCACCACCCCTCCTCGTCGAGCGCCCCGAGCACCTCGCGGCTCTGACGATCGAGAAGACCGCCGTCGCGCCGCTCATCCGCCAGCCAGCGGGCGAAGCCCGGAACGGGCGAGAGCGTCACGAAGGTGCGAATGTTGGGCAGTTCTCGCCTCAAATCCTCCAATACCTGCTTGATCAGGAAATTGCCGAATGAGACGCCGCGCAGGCCCTCCTGGCAGTTGGTGATGGAGTAGAACACCGCCGTCCGCGCCTCGCGCGGGTCGGTCATGGGGCGGTCGGTCGCGAGGATCGACTCGATGTTTTCGGGGATGTCGGCTGTCAGCGCCACCTGGACGAAGATGAGAGGCTCGTCGATGAGCCTCGGATGGAAGAAGGCGTAGAGCCGCCGGTCCAGCGGATCGATGCGGCGCCGGAGATCGTCCCAGTCGCGGATCTCGTGTACCGCTTCGTAGCGAATGATCTTGTCGAGAACGACGGCCGGCGTATGCCAGTCGATCCGGCGCACCTCGAGGAAGCCGCGGTTGAACCACGACTGGAAGAGGTGGGCGAAGTCCGTGTCTACCTCGCGCAGATGCGGATGGTCGGGGATCAGCGCCAGGAGATCCTCGCGCATGCGGACGAGCTTCGCGGTTCCGCCGGGCGCGAGGTTCAGGCGACGGAGGATCTCCTGCCGCTTCGGCTCGGAGGCCCCGGAGAGCCGCTGCAGCGCCTCCGGGCCGGGCGCGTCACGATAGGCTTCCGCGGCGGCGACGGCCTCGTCGGCGTCGATGCCGAAGCGGGTCGCCAGGATGGCGAAGAACGCGGCCTTGCCTTGCCTGTCGCGCGCCTCGTAGGCGCGGAGCAGCCCGTCGGCCATGGCGACTCCCGATGGCTCGCCGAGGCCGGAGATGATCGCTCCGCAGAGCGCCTCGAGGTCGTCGTCGCTCCCCGGCATCTCGCCCGAGAAGTCTAGAAGCCGCCGGCTCCGCTCGGCTATCGACGACATCAGATCCTGCAGGAACCTGCCCTGATTCACTGCGCCGCTCCCATCATGGCGTTCGGCAGCCAAGTCGCTATGCCGGGAAAGAAACACAGAACGACGATGCCGAGCACCATGCAGAGCACGTAGGGAAGCGAGCCACGCAGGATCTGGCCGAGCGTGATGTCGGGCGCGATGCCGTTGATGACGTAGAGGTTGAGGCCGACGGGCGGCGTGATCAGGCCGATCTCCATGTTGATCGTCAGGATCACCGCGAACCAGTAGGGGTCGAATCCCGCCTGGGTTATGATCGGCAGGAGGATCGGCGCGGTCATCAGGATGACGGCGACCGGGGGCAGGAAAAAGCCGGCAAGGAGCAGGAAGAGGTTGATGACCGCCATCAGGACCCAGCGGTTCACCTCCAGATCGCCGATCCAGCCTGCGATGGACTGGGTGATGAAGAGGAGCGACAGCGTGAAGGCGAACAGCTCCGAGGCGCCGATGATCATCATGATCATCACCGATTCGCGCAGCGTGTCGCGGAACATGGCGAGGATCGGCCCGGCCCGCCACATCCGGTAGATCACGACGACAAGCACGAGGCAGAGCAGCGCCCCGGCACCCGCCGCTTCCGATGGGGTCGCGATCCCGCCGTAGAGGACGTAGAGAACGCCGACGATGATGGCCAGGAAAGGCAGAATGCGCGGCAGCGCCATGAGCTTCTCGCGCATCGTGTAGCGACCGCTGAAGCTGGAGAACACGTAGCCGCGCCGCCGGCAGTCGATCAGCGTCCAGATCATGAACATGGCGGTCAGCATCAGGCCGGGGAAGATGCCGGCCATGAACAGCCGTCCGATCGAGGTCTCGGTCGAGATCCCGTAGACGATCATGGTGATCGACGGCGGGATCAGGATGCCGAGGGTGCCCCCGGCCGCGATGGAGCCGGCGGCGATCTCCTTGGGATAACCCCGACCGACCATTTCCGGGATGCCCATCTTGCCGATCGCCGCACAAGTCGCCGGCGAAGAGCCCGACAGCGCGGCGAAGATGGAGCAGGCCCCGAGATTGGAGAGGACCAGGCCGCCGGGAACGCGATTCAGCCAGCGGTCGAGCGCTTCGTAGAGATCCTTGCCGGCCGGCGACGAAGCGACCGCCGCGCCCATCAGGATGAACATCGGGATGGATACGAGGCTGAAGCTCGCCAGCCCGCCGAAGAAAGTTTCCCCCAGAATGTCGAGCGAGCCCATCCCCTCGGTGAGGAGCAGCGCCGCGACCGACACGGCGCCGAGGGCGAAAGCGATCGGCGTGCCGATTGCGAGCAGCGCCAAGAGGCCGACGAGCACGAGGAGGCCGGCGCCGGTCGGGCCCATGTCAGTCCCCAACCTCGATCGCCGCGCCGGGAACCAGCGCCGGGTCGTGTCCGGCGCGATGCAGAAGCCAGAGCTCCGCGACATATTGAAGGCAGAGAAGGCCCATGCCGAGGGGCAGCGGCAGCAGCGGGATCCACAATGGCAACGCCCAGACGCTCTCGGTTGTCCAGCCCTCCGACAAGGCTTCGTAGAAATAGTGCCAGCCCGACCAGGCGAGGAGCGCCGCGAAGCTCAAGCTCACCAGGCCGGCAGCGAGTTCCATGGCGAACCGGCCGCGCGGACCCGCGGCGTTCGGCAAGAGGTCAATGTTCACATGGCCGCGGTGGATGAGAACGTAAGGGCTGCCGAGAAAGGTTGAGGCTACGATCGCGTAAACGACGAATTCCGTTTGCCACACCGTCGACCAGCCGAGCACATAGCGCACGAAGATCATGTGGCAGACGACGAGCACTGCCGCCGCGAGGAGCAGCATGGCGAAGATCCCGCAAATGCGGCTCAGCAAACTGACCACGCGCGTATAAGCAGCCATCCCTGGACCTTCCGCAGCCTCGCTTGCAATAGGCGCCCTCGACCTGAGAGCGCCTACATCAATGGATAACGGGGTTCACTCGACCGCAAGCGCCTTGTCCACCAGTTCCTGCCCGCCCGGGACGTTGGCGAACTCCTTGTAGGAGGTCTCCTGAGCGATCTTCAGCCAGGCGTCGTAGTCCTCCTTCGACATTTCCACCACCTCGACCCCGGCGTCCTTGAACGCCTTGATCATGTCCTCATCCATCTTTTTCGCTTCTCCGGCAAAGTACTCTTCGGCCTTCTGGCCCGCTGCCAGGAGAGCGTCCTGCTGCTCCTTGGAGAGCTTGTCCCAGCTCTCTTTCGACATCAGGATCGGCTCGTACATGAACCAGAGTGCGTTCTCGCCGGGCGCGGTGAGGCACTTCACCTGCTCGTAGAGGCGATAGGATACGAAGGATCCCGACGAGGTGTTGGTGGCATCGAGGACCCCGGTCTGCATGCCGGTGTAGATTTCCGACGACGGCATGGACGAGATCGAGGCGCCGGCCCCGACCAGCATCTGCTCGAAAGCCGGGCCGGCGGCCCGCGTCACCTGGCCCTTGATCGTTTCCGGCGAGGTGATGCAGTTCTCCTTGGACGCGAAGGCCCCGGCCAGCCAGGCATCGGCGAGCACGACGACGCCGTTCTCCTCGATCAGCTTCTTGATGTCGCTCATGAACTCCGAGTCATTGAGACGCGTCGCGCGCTCGTGATTGCGGACGAGCCCCGGCATCAAGGTCGCCGAAAACTGCGGAACGCGCCCAGATGCGTAGTCGAGCGGAAAAGCCGCAATATCGAGCTGACCCTTTGTGAGCGCGCCCCATTGCTCGTTCGGCTTGAACAGGGAAGCGCCGGGATAGACGCGGATGTCCAGATCGACGTTCGCTTTTTCGACCTCGCGGGCGAGAATCTGCACCATCTCGTCGCGAACGTCGCCTTTCCCGCCCGGCCATTGGTGCGACGCCTTCAACGTCACTGCGTCCGCAGTCGTGGCCAAAGCCACGGAGACGGTGAGCCCAAGCAGCAATGCGTGCTTCATGCGAATGTTCCTCCCTTTGTGACCCGCTTTCCTGCGGAGCTGCGGGAATATATGACTCACGTCGTCTATTGTGAAAGAGGCCGACGCGCCGCGCCATTGGCCGAGTGGACGTGCAAGAGCGTCAGCGGGACGATTACGGTTCCGCGTCCGGCTGGCGATCCGGTCTGGCCGCTGCGAACGCCGGATGAGCGGCGCAGAATTCGTCGATGGCGACGAGCGTTCGGCACGTGGAAAGATCGCTGCCGAAGAGGCGGGCGTTATAGAGCTGGGGCACGAGACAGATATCCGCAAGCGTCGGGGACTCGCCGAAGCAATACGGGCCCCGCCAGCCGTCTCTCATCAGCAGCCGCTCGCATGAAGCGAGCCCCTGTTCGACCCAGTGGCGATACCAGGCGTCGATCGCCGCCTGGTCCTGATGCAACACTCCCTTCAAGTATTTCAGCACCCGCAGATTATTGAGCGGGTGGATGTCG
>JACCSN010000613.1 GCA_013812985.1 Hyphomicrobiales bacterium
GTCATGGCGCTGGGGGCCATAGCGGCTCTGGAGGGGGCGGGGATCGCGATCGGCGGCGACGACGGCGTCATCGTGACCGGGATGGATGGCAACAAGGCCGCGCTGCAGTCCATCGCGGACGGGAAGATGGCCATGTCGGTCGAAACGAATCCGCGTTTCGGACCGCTGCTGTTCGATACGATCGAGAAGTATGTCGCCTGCGAGGAAATCCCGGCTTATGTCGAGGTGCAGGATCGCGTCTTCGACAAGACCAACGTCGACCAGAAGACGATCGAGGAAGCCTTCTAACTCTTCGTTTCGCCTCGCTCGGCAAAGCGGCTTGTCGGCCGGGCGCCAACCTCTCCCCTGGCCGCCGGCCGGCTCCGACGTTGGTCGCGCCGGCATCGCGCCGGTGGGCCACCCGAGGCGGTTGCGAGACACCGGATGAGCGACGCGTCGGACGGGATACGCGCCCCCTTTTACGATCCAGCGCCCGGCGAGGCGAGGCCGGGGGGTGGCGTTCCGGACCTACGCATCGCCATGCGGCGGATATCGAAGCGGTTCCACGGGGTGATCGCGCTCGACGGGGTCGACTTCGATCTGCGTCCGGGCGAGGTGCACGCCATCGTGGGCGAGAACGGCGCCGGCAAATCGACGCTGATCAAGATCCTGACCGGCGTCTATCGCCCGGACGGCGGCGAAATGTTCCTGGAGGGACGGCGCGTCGCCTTCGCCGCTCCCCATGAGGCGCAAGCGGCCGGCATCGCGACGATCTATCAGGAGGTCAATCTCGTCCCCACGCTCAGCGCGGCGGAGAACATCCATCTTGGTCGCGAGCCGCGCAGGCGGTGGGGCGGCGTCGACTGGCGGCGCATGAGGGCCGAGGCGGAAGCGTTGCTCGGACGCTATGGCATCGCCGTCGATGTTTCTCGTCCCGTGGAGGAACTGGGCCTTGCGGCGCAGCAGATGATCGCCATCGTCCGCGCGCTCTCGCTGGGTGGCCGCGTCATCGTCATGGATGAGCCGACATCGGCTCTCACGCATCGCGAGGTCGACCACCTGATGGAGATGACCGACCAGATCCGCCGCGACGAGGTGTCGGTGCTTTATATCAGCCATCGGCTGGATGAGCTCTTCCGCGTCGCCGACCGGATCACCGTGCTGCGCGACGGGCGCCGTATCCTGACCGAAGCCATCTCGGCGATCACCCGGATGGACCTTATCACCGCGATGCTCGGCCGCGCGCTCGTCCGCTCCGACCGACACGATCGCCGGTTGCCCGCCGCTGCCGTGGAAAAGCCGGCGCTGCGCGCCACCGATCTGGTGCGCGAGCCGCGCGTCCACCGCGCGGATATTTCGGTCCGGGCCGGCGAGATCGTCGGGCTGGCCGGGCTCCAGGGTTCGGGTCGCACCGAACTGATGCGGCTTATCTTCGGCGCGGACGTTCGAGACGGGGGTGCGGTGGCGATCGGGGAGGCTGGACGTTCGCCGGCCTCGCCTGGCGACGCGCTTGGTCAGGGCGTCGCTTATTTGCCGGAGGACCGCAAGGCGGACGGCATCATCCCCGATCTGTCGCTGCGCGAAAACATGACGCTCATCGTGCTGCCGATGCTGACGCGGCTCGGGATCGTCTCGCGTCGCCGCGAGCTGGAGATCGTCGATCGCTTCATCGCGCGCCTGAATATCCGCGCTGCCGGGCCGGATATCCGTATCCGCGACCTCAGCGGCGGCAACCAGCAGAAGGTGCTCCTGGCGCGGCTTCTCTGCAGCAATCCGTCGTTCCTCCTGCTCGACGACCCCATGCGCGGCGTCGACGTGGGAGCCAAGGCTGAGATCGAACGGCTCATCTTCGAGCTGGCCGACGGCGGCTTGGGCGTGCTCATGGCGTCTTCCGAGCTGGAGGAGGTTCTTAGCCTGAGCGACAGGGTGGCCGTCCTCCGCGACGGCCGCATCGTCGGCGACCTGGCCCGCGGCGAGGCCAGCTTTGACCGGGTGGCGCTGGCCATAGCCGAAGACACGCCGGCCGCGGCGGCGTCTGGAACCGCGGCGTGAAGTGGCCCGACACGGCCGAGCTCGGCGCGCGCTACGGCGTCCTCGTGGTGCTGGCCCTCATCATCTTCGCCAATGCGCTGCTCACGCCCAATTTCGCGACGTTCCGTAATGTGGAGATCACGCTGATCCAGATCGTCTTCGTCCTGCTCGTCGGCACGGGAATGACGCTGGTGATCGCGACGGGGGGAATCGATCTCTCCGTTGGGGCCGTGATGGGCTTCGTCTCCGTCATTGCGTACTGGCTCCTCGATCAAGGCCTCCTCGTCCTCCTGCCCGTCTCGCTCCTTGCCGGCCTGGCGATCGGCGCTCTGAACGGAGTGGTGATCGCCACGTTCAACGTGCAGCCGATCCTGATCACGCTCGGTTCGCTGATCTGGGTCCGCGGGCTCGCCCAGTTCCTGAGCGGCGGGCGCAAGGAATATTTCGACGATCCCGCGATGCATTTCCTCGGGACCGGCCGGTTGGCCGGGATCCCGGTGCAGGTGCTCATCACGGCGGTCGTCGTCGCAATTGTCGCGTTCCTCGTGGCACGGACGGTGTTCGGCCGCCAGCTCGTCGCCGCAGGCGGCAATCGCAGCGCAGCGCGGCTCGCCGGCGTCCCGATCCGGCGCACGATCGTGGTCGCCTATGCCGCTTCCGGCTTGCTAGCCGCGCTTGCCGGCGTGTTCATCACGGCGCGAGTCGGCAGCTCGGATCCGACGAATTTCGGGGTGCTGATCGAGCTCGACGCCATAGCCGCGGTCGTTGTCGGAGGGACGGCGCTCACCGGCGGCCGCGCGCGCGTGCTCGGCACCGTCGTCGGAGCTCTGGTGCTGCAATTCGTGACGGCCGCCATGATCATGAACAACGTCAATTTCCAGTTCTCGCTGCTCGCCAAGGCCCTGATCATCCTGGCGGCCGTCTATCTGCAGCGGAGCCGCGCCCGATGAAGGCCGCTCACGCCGCGGCGCTCGGGCGCGGAGCCCGCCGGGCCTCACCGGCGCTTCTGCGCCTCCTCGGCGCGCTCGTGGCGCTGGTCGCGGTGATGCTGATCGGGGCCCTGCGGAACCCAGAGTTCCTGACCCCGGAGAACGTGCTGAATGTGCTCCGGCAGAACGCAGTGCTGGCCCTCTTGGCCGTTGGCATGACGATCGTGATCGTCTCCGGCGGGATCGACCTGTCGGTCGGGTCGGTGCTGTCCTTCACCAGCGTTCTATCCGTCGTGCTGGCCCGCTACGGCATCCCGGTCGCAGTCGTTGGGCCGGTCATCGCAGGGATCGGGCTCGGGTTGCTGAACGGGTTCCTGGTCGCGCGGCTCAGATTGCCGCCTTTCATCGCCACGCTGGCGATGCTGCTTGCGCTGCGCGGCCTGACCATCGCGGTGTTCGGCGAGGAAACCGTGCCGATCAAGGTCGGGCGCGCCGAGTTCGTCGCTTTCGGCCGCGCCGAGCTCCTCGGCGTTCCGATGCAGGTGCCGGTCATCGTTGCGGCCTTCCTCGCCGGCTTCCTTCTCCTGCGCTATTCGCGCTTCGGCCGGGCCGTCCACGCCATCGGCGGCAATGAAGATTCGGCGCGCCTGCTCGGGATCCGGGTCGAGCGCACCAAGACGCTCGTCTATGCGATCAGCGGCGGCCTGGCGGGCCTGGCCGGCGTCCTCTTCGCCGCGCGCATCAGCGCAGGCATGACCAATTACGGCCTCGGCCTCGAGCTCGACGCGATCACGGCAGTGGCGCTCGGCGGTACGCTGCTGACCGGCGGCGTGGGCGGCGTGGGGGGCACCTTCATCGGCGTCCTGCTGGTCGGCTTCCTGTTTAATCTCTTCAACATCGACGCGTCGCTGAACCCATTCCTGCAAAGGGTGGTACGAGGCTTGCTGTTGACGATTGTGGTCGTGCTCCAGGGCAGCTTGCTGCTGCGCCGCCGATAAGTCCGGAGCACATTCCCAGGGAGAGGAGAGCCGGATGATCTCGGCGGTACTGTTGGAACAGCTGCAGGCGATCGATACACCGACGATCTGCAATGCGCTCGAGATAGTGGCGCCGGAGCGCCCGCTCCGCCGGCTTCAACCGTCGGGCGCTCGTCTGCCCGTTCCCGACCATGAGGGCCGTTGGCTTTGCGCGGACAGCCGGCGTCCGGTCGCGCGAAAACCCCGCGCCGGATGCCCGTGAGACGAGGCTCGCCTATTACGACTATATCGAACGCGGGCCGCGGCCGAGCATCGCGGTTCTGACCTGGACAGTACGGACCGAGGCCTCGGCGCCTTCTGGGGCGAGATCCAGACGAACATCCACAAGGCGCTTGGCTGCGTGGGCGTGGTGACGGACGGATCGGTCCGCGACATAGATCAGACGGCGGAGGGCTTTTTCGTCCTGGCCGGGTCGATCATGCCGTCGCATGTCTTTGCAGAGATCGTCGATTTGGACCGGCCGGTCACGGTTGCCGGGATGCTCGTATCGCCGGGCGACCTCGTCCATGCGGATCGCCACGGCTCGGTCGTTATCCCTGCCGGGGCCGCGGCGGCGATCCCGGAAGCGGTCGAGCTGCTGATCCGGCGCGAGAGATTGGTGCTGGATGCGTGCAAGGCCCCGGGCTTCTCGGCCGCCGACATCCGCAGGGTTTTCAGCATGATGGATGAGATTCATTGAACGCGCCGGGAGGGCCCGCCATTGGGTAACCCATGGGCGGCTCCTCAGGCCTCGTCGTTCCTGAGGCGGCCGAGCGCATCGCCGAGAGCGGTTTGCAACAGCAGGGCGTCGGTGCCGTAGGAGAGGCAGCGGAAGCCTTTGGCGCGCCAGGCGCGCGCCATTTCGACGGAGGTCGCCAAGTGGCCCGCCGCCTTGCCATGGCGCTCGCAGGCGGCGACGAAGCGGGACACGGCGGCGTGGAACTCCGGCCGGTCGAACTGGGCGGTGATGCCCATCGAATCCGTCAGGTCGTAATGGCCGAGCCAGCCGACGTCGATCCCCTCGACCGACAGGATATCCTCGATATTAGCGAGCCCGGCAGCCGTTTCGACGAGCGCGATCACCACTGTCCGCTCGTTCTCCTGCTTCGCCTTCTCGACGACATCGCCGCCCCAATAATCGTCGTGCCCGACGCCGAAGCCCAGTCCGCGGTGGCCGGCCGGCCGGTAGCGGCACCAGGAGGCGAGCTGCTCCGCCTCGGCTCGCGTCCCGATCATCGGCGCCATGATCCCCGTGGCGCCGGCATCGAGGACCGGCGCGATGAGATGATAATGGAGGCCCGGCACGCGCACCCATGGGGCGATGCCCGTGCCGCGCGCAAAGGCGAACTGCGCCTTCAACACATCGATCCCGACGCCGCCGTGCTCCATGTCGAAGATGACGAAATCAGCCCCGGCATTGGCGGCGATCTGACAAAGCCCCGGCGTGAAGAACTCCACCGCGAAAATGCCGTAGGCGACCTCGCTCGCGGCGAGCTTAGCGCGGATCGGATTGGCTCGCATGTGTCGGTTGCCCCCTAAACCCCAGTGACGCGCAGCCCGACCTGCGAGCCGGCCGTGACGATCTGCGCCCGCGTCTCCGAATCGAGCGGGATGCCCTTCGCCTCGCGTTCGCGCCGGGTGCGGAGCTCGATCTCGCCTGGGAGAAGAACCGATCCGCCGGGCTGTAGGGGAGGGGACGCCTGGGTCCACCCGACCAAGCGGGCAAGGTCGCCGGCGAAGAAGTCGCGGCCGGCAAAGGCCGCGGGGTCGAACGCAATCGACAGCATGTTGTTGACGAGCCGGCCGGCCGTCGGATTGTCCGGATGACTGCTGAAGCCGCCAGTCAACGAGCCGGCGATGATCTCGCAGAAGAGCGACAGGCCCGACCCCTTATGCGCTCCGAAGGGGAGAATGGCGCCGGGAATATCGGCGTAAAAGGCCTCCGGATCGATTGTCGGCCGGCCGGCGCCGTCAAGGATATGACCGGGTTCGATCGTCTCCCGGCGGTTGCGCGCGACCTGGATCTTTCCTTCGGCGATCGACGAGGTTGCGATGTCGAGGATCAGCGGCGGCCCATCCGGGACTGGCGCCCCGGCCGCGATCGGGTTGGCCGACAGGCGGCGGTCGCGTCCCCCATGCGGCGCGACCAGAATGCCGAAGCCGGACGTGTTGACGAAGTGGAGCGACACAAGACCGGCGGCAGCGAGCTGCTCGGCCCACGCGCCGATTCGGCCGAGATGCCCCGAATTGCGGATCGCCACGACGGCGAAGCCATGCTCCCGTACGCGCGCCGCGGCAATGTCCATCGCCTCCCGGCCGATGACCTGGCCGTAGCCGAACTCGCCATCCACCAGGACCGCGGCGCCGCGGTCGTTGACGATGCTTGCGTGGCGGTTGGCGAGCACCAGTCCCGCCTGCGCCCAATCGACGTATTTCTTGATTCGGATAACGCCGTGCGAACCGTGGCCGACGAGATTGGCCTCCACCAGATGATCGGCGACGAGGCGCGCTTCCTCGGGGCTCGACCCGGCTGCCTGGAAGATCTCCGTGCCGATCCGCGAAAGCTCCGCTGCCGCGACCGTCGGATCTCCGGCCCGCTCATTCCCGCCGCCTTGGCTCTGCAACGAACGCCCCTTTCAAGGATTAAAGCCGTGCTTGCACCATCTGCAGGGCTGCATCGACCGCTTCGACGAAGCTCTGCTCGGATGCGATGCCTTTGCCCGCTATGTCGAAAGCGGTGCCGTGATCGACCGAGGTCCGCACGAATGGCAGACCGAGCGTGATGTTGACGCCGCTCAGCGCCGCCCACTTCCCGGTCCGCGGGTCCACCTTGAAACCGAGCAGCTTGATCGGGATGTGGCCCTGGTCGTGGAACATGGCGATGACCGCGTCGAACTCGCCGGCAAGCGCGCGGACGAACACCGTGTCGCCGGCGACAGGCCCGGTCACCTCGAATCCGCGAGCGCACAGTTCGGCGACGGTCGGCACAATCACTTCGCTGTCCTCCCGGCCGAAGAGGCCGCCCTCGCCGGCATGCGGGTTGAGCGCGGCGACGCCGATCCGCGGCTTGGCGATCCCGAACGTGTCGAGAGCCTTGGCCGTAAGCTCGATCACCCGGATCAGGCGCGACCGCGTCACGAGGGACGGGACTTTGGCGAGAGCCACATGCGTGGAGACATGGGCGACGCGGAGATTTCCGTGGGCGAGCATCATGCATGTGCCCGGGCTGTTCGCCAGGTGGGCGAGAATCTCGGTGTGGCCGGCGTAGGAATGCCCGGCGAGGTTGATCGCCTCCTTCGATATCGGGCCGGTGACGATGGCCTCGATCCGGCCGGCCATCGCATCGCGAATGGCCGATGCTACGGCGGCGAAGGCCAGCTCGCCGGCTTCGGAGCTGACCACGCCTATCGGGGGGGGCGACGCATGGGCGGTCTCGATCATCCTCACCGCCGGCCAGTCCGCATCGGCGTCGACGGTGACCAGCCTGAGCGGGAGAGCGAGGCGACGGGCCATGTCCTCGACGACGCTCGCCGTGCCGTAGACGACGGGAGTGAACTCCGGTCGCCCGTCGCGGGCGGCCAGGGATTTGAGGCCCTTCAGCATCACCTCGGGGCCGATGCCCGCGGGGTCGCCCATCGTTATCCCGACGCGCATCGGCTTCATTGGCCGCGACGCCCCTGCATCAGCCCAAGCGCATTCACGAGCAGCCTCTCGTCGCCGAAGGCGCCCGATTTGGACAGGATCCGTGTGCCGCGCCATTTGCCGTCGGGGAAGCGCGAGACGGCGATGCCGGGCATCCACTCGCCAATGGTCTGGATCCGGGTCGCCTCGACGGCGGCGGCCAGGCGCGCCAATGTATCGCCGCCGGAAATGACCAGCAGGTCGGGCGGCGGGATCGATTTGACGAGGCGGGCGAAAACAGCGCGGAACATGGCCTCGGCGTCTTCGCTGGCCATTGTCGGAAGCTGGAAAGCCAAAGCCCCTCGCCGGCCTTCGCCGAGCGCCGCGGCGATGGCTTCGACCGCAATGTCTGGCCGCTCCACATCCCGCAGGAGGACCACGGCCTCCGGAAGCTCGCGGGCCAGCCGATCGAGTTGGGCGAGCGAGGCGGGATGACGGCTGCCGATCAGCGCGAGGACGGTCGGTCCGGACAAGGGCATGGTCGGGTCGTGCGGCTGCGAAAGCGCGCGTGCAAGGCCGGCGGAGCCGCACCACAGGATCGGCTGATCGAGTTCCGGGCCGAAGGCAGCGATGGACATCAGATCCGCCTCGCTTTCGGCATCACAGACCAGCACACCTCCGCCGCTCGGCCGATTGCCGCGCGGAACGAGCCGCGACGGCATCGACCTGGCGGCGAGCCGCTCGCCGATCGGCGCATCGACGGGTCGCCACCCATCCGGAGTGCCCTCGCTCTGCCGTCCGCCGCGGGTGATGCGGTTCTGCGCGGGAAACGCCGGAGCGACGACGATCGTGGCGAACCGCCGGCTCGCACCGCATGCGGCGATCTCGGCGAGCGTGTTGCCGCGCATCAGGGAATCGATCTTCTTGTAGGGGAGCTCGCGGTCGAGCAGATAGGGAAGCAGCTTAACGACGCGCGCTTCCGCCTCCGCGACAGGAGCCTGCCGCGTCCCGCTGTCGATGGCGAAGCCTGAGCTCATGGATGGCGGCCGGTCGCCCCAGACGACCTCGATGGGATGAGCAGGATCGGTGAAGGCGGCTGCCGTGTCGAGCGCCCCGGTCAAATCATCGGCCAGGATTCCGACCCGACGCTGCAATTCGTCTTCCTCCCCCAATCCCGCGATTCGCTCACGGCCGCGGGCTGGCCGCGCCGGGCAGAGAACACGGGACCATCGACCACCCCGGCGAGCCTGGCATGCCTTGCGGCCGTTCGCGCATGGCGCATTCTGGCATATATTGACACAGCTTGAACGAGGCTTGTCAACCGGATCGGCTGTCTTATGGGGCGTCTTGAATCCACGACCGGCATGCGGGATAGGCTTGCGGCCGAGCGGTTCGGCAGCATGTCCGCTCATCCTAGAGGATATCGCTTCAGCATGATCGCCGCACACCGTCGGGCCCTGATCCTGGAGCAATTGCGACGCGAGCGGGCCGCTTCCATCGTGGCGCTCTCCGATACCGTCGGCGTTTCGCCGACGACGATCAGGCGGGATCTGGATTTCCTGACGCAGGGCGGCTACATCGTCCGCAGCCATGGCGGGGCGGTTCTCAATGAGCATCCGCGCACGACGTTCGAACCTCAGCGGGAGATCGGCGCGCGCATCGCCTATGCCGCCAAAGCGGCGATCGGCACACGTGCGGCCGATCTGCTCGAAGCCGGACAAAGCGTCATCTTCGATTCCAGCTCCACGGTTCTTGAAGCGGCGCGGGCGGTGGTCGCCCGGAACATCCGTCTGACGGTCTGCACCAACGACATTGGCACCGCCGCCGTTCTCGCCGATTCGCAATCGCTGCACCTTGTGGTTCTCGGCGGCACCAACCGATTTGGCTCGCTTACGATGATCGGCGATCCCGGGCTGTCGTTCCTGGAGCGGATCCATGCGGATGTGGCCTTCATCGGCATCCATTCGCTGTTCGGCCAGCGGCTCTCCGAAACCTCCATCGACCTGGCGGCAATGAAGCGTCGGATGATCGCCAGCGCGACGCGGGCCATCGTGCTGGCGGATTCCTCGAAATTCCGCCACCCGGCTTTCTGCGATGTCGCGCGGGTGACGGAGATCAGCACGATCCTCACCGATACCGGCATCGGCGAATCCGACCGGGACGCCCTGACCGAAGCCGGCGTGGAAATCATCGAGGTCGAGCCGGCGGCACTGCCGGACCACTAGAGTGGAGCGGCGGTGGCGCGACGGATTCGCGGGGGCCGCCAAATTCCTCCCGCGCACCGCGGCGAATCGAGGAACGTGGTGGGGCCGATGCCATCCTCTTCCATTTCAAGCCGAAGCAGGCCAGGATCAGGCAACGACAAACCCGCGCCGGGCGGTTCCCAGGGAGGAGAAAATGGAAATTAATCGTCGTCGGATCGTAGGGGCAGCGATGGCCTGCGCCGCGTTTTGCGGGCTCGCCGCGTTCGGAGGCGCTTTGAATCCCGCCGCGGCTCAGGAGACCAAGCGCATCGGCGTCAGCTGGCGGCATTTCCAGGAGGAGCGGTGGCGAATCGACGAGGCCGGCATCAAATCGGTGCTCGATCAAGCCGGCTATGCGTATGTGAGCGCCGACGCGCAGGCCGACCCGCAAAAGCAGCTCACGGACGTGGAAAACCTGCTCGCCTCCGGCATCGACGCGCTGATCCTGCTGGCGCAGGATTCCAAGGCGGTGCTCCCGGCGGTGGAGCGCGCCAAGGCGGAAGGCGTCCCGGTAATCGCCTACGACGCGCCGATCGACACGGCGGATGCGACCTTCGTGTCGTTCGACAATGTGGCGGTCGGCCGGCTCATGGCCGAGGCGATGGTGAAGGTGAAGCCGAACGGCAATTGGGTGCTCATCGAGGGCGACGCCTCGCATCCGATCATCAACAACTTCCGCCAAGGTCAGATGGAGGTGCTGCAACCGCTCATCGACAATGGCGACATCAAGATCGTCGCTCAGCAGAACATCGAGAACTGGAAGCCCGATGTCGCCCAGTCGACCATGGATCAGATCCTGACGCAGCAGGGGAACGCGGTGGACGCCGTGCTCGCCATGAACGACGGCACGTCGACCGGGGTTGCCGCCGCGTTGAGCGCTCAGGGCATGCTGGGCCTTCCGCTGTCCGGCCAGGACGGCGATCATGCGGTGCTGAACCGCATCGCCAAGGGCCAGCAGACCGTGACGATCTGGAAGAATTCGCGGGCGCTGGGCGAGGCCGCGGCGAAAGCGGCGATCGAGCTCGCCGAAGGCAAACCGGTCACCGGTGCGACGACCTTCAAGACCGAAAGCGGCCATGACCAGCCCGCCGTTCTCCTCGAGCCGATCGCGATCACCCACGACAATCTGAACGTCGTGGTGGAGGCCGACTGGATTTCCAAGGAAGACCTCTGCCAAGGCGTAGCGGAGAACCCGCCGGCGGCCTGCCAGTAGGCGCTCCCGTCCTTGGCCGCGACCTCTTTCCGCCTGAGGTCTCTGTCGGACAATGTCGCGCGAGCCGCCGGGCTCGATGCCCGGCTGCTCGCGATGATGGCGGTCTTGATCGCGATCTGGATCGCCTTCAACATCCTGACGGATGGCGTGTTTCTGAGCGCCCGCAACCTCTTCAACCTGTCCCTGCAGGTCGCCGTCGTGGGCATCATGGCCTGCGGCATGGTCCTCGTGATCGTGGCGCGCCAGATCGACCTCTCGGTTGGATCGCAGCTCGGCTTCATCGGCGTCTTCGGCGCGCTCCTGCAGACGGAAGTCCTGCCGATCGACGGGGGCTGGACTTGGCCTCTGGCATGCCTCGCCATGCTCGCCGCGGGAATCCTGATCGGCCTCCTGCAAGGGGCGCTCACCGCTTATGCCGGAATACCGTCCTTCGTCGTCACGCTTGGCGGCTTGCTGTTCTTCCGCAACGCCGCCTATCAGATCAACGAGGGCAGGACGATCTCCCCCCTCAACGAGACGTTCCAGCTCTTCGGCGGTGGGCTGAACGGCACGATCGGCGCGTTCTGGAGCTGGGCCCTCGGCCTGGCCGCCATCGCCGGACTCGTATTCTTCGCGTTGCGCGGCCGCCGGCGCCGCCGCGGCCACGGCATGGCGCAGCGGCCGTATCTCATGACCGCCGCCCTGGTCCTCGTATGGAGCCTGGCCATCGTCGGCTTCGTCCTCGTGATGAATGCCTACAGGCAACCGAGGACCGGCGCGCCGATGGGCATTCCCATCCCCGTCGTCCTCCTCATTGCCGTGGCTTTGATCATGTCGCTGGTGGCGCGCAAGCATCGCTTTGGCCGCCATGTCTTCGCCCTGGGCGGCAGCCCCGAAAGCGCCGAGCTCGCCGGCATCGACACGCGGCGGCTGACGGTCCTCGTCTTCGGCGTGATGGGCCTGCTCTGCGGGCTCGCCGCGATCGTCATCACGGCACGGCTCAACGCCGGCGCCAGCGTTACCGGCGCCATGACCGAGCTGAACGTCATCGCCGCCGCGGTCATCGGCGGAACCTCGCTCTCCGGCGGCGTCGGCACGATTTACGGCGGCATCATCGGCGCGCTGATCATGCAAAGCCTGGAGAGCGGCATGATCCTGATGGGCGTCCCCACGCCGCTGCAGAAGATGGTCCTGGCGGTCGTGCTGATCCTCGCGGTGTGGATCGACATGACCTATCGCCGGGGCCGCCTCAGATGAGCCCGGAACCTCTCGTCGCGTTCAAGCGGATCACCAAGAGCTTCGGCGGGGTCCATGCGGTCGATAATGTCAGCCTGGACCTCATGCGAGGCGGGGTCCTCGGCCTCCTTGGCCATAACGGGGCCGGCAAATCGACGCTGATCAAGATCCTCTCAGGCGTGTTCCCGGCCGATTCCGGGGAGATCCGCATCGACGGCCAGCCGGTGGCGATCCGGTCGACGCGCGACGCCAAGTCCTTCGGGATCGAGACCATCTATCAGAACTTGGCGCTTTCGGAAAATCTCGATGCCGTCGCCAATCTCTTCCTGGGCCGCGAGATCGCCGGCCCGCTAGGATTCATGGACGATGAGGCGATGGAGGTGGCGGCGCGCGATACGCTGAACCTCATGAAGCTTCGCCTGCCGTCCTTGTCGAGCCTGGTCGCGAGCCTCTCGGGCGGGCAACGTCAGGCCGTTGCGATCGCCCGCGCCATCCACTTCAACGCCCGCGTGCTGATCATGGACGAGCCGACCGCCGCGCTGGGGCCGGAGGAGACCCGCAACGTCGGCGCGCTGATTCGCGAGCTGGCGACCCAGGGGATCGGCATCCTCCTGATCAGCCACGACATCCACGACGTCTTCGATCTTGCCGACCGGCTCGCGGTGATGAAGAACGGCAGGCTGGTCGGCGTCGTCGAGACCAGCGAAGCCACCAAGGATGAGGTGCTGGCCATGATCATCGCCGGCACGCCGCCGAGCCGGGCGGCCGCGCCGCGTATCCCCCACGCCGACCGGCCCTAGACTCGCCAGAACCGCTCCTCCAGCGCAAAAGGCGCAGCGCGAAACCCATCAGGCCTTCCACATGCGAGCAGAAAGTGGCAGGGTGTCCCTAATCTTACCACGCGGGCGCGGCTTCCTGCCCGTTACGCACCGCGGGGACAGCGGTAGAGCAAGGCGCCGGATCCCGGCAGGCTCGCGGAACTCCGGGAGCCAACAGAACAAATGGCATTTGGTGGAGGAGCAGAGATGACCAAGAATCCTGGCGTGTTTTCGCCGGCCTGGAGCCGGCGTGAGTTCCTTTCGCGTAGCGCTCTGACCGGCGTCGGCGCGGGCCTCATCCGCGCCGGCGTGTTCGCGCCGTTCGTCTCCCGCGCCCATGCGGACAGCAAGACGATCAACGTCCTGTCGCTCGGCGAAGGCATCTTTGGCGAGCCCTTGGTCAAGCTCTCCGGCGAGTTCACCGCCGCGACGGGCATCAAGGTCAACAATGTCACCATGGGCTACAACGAGGCCATGCAAAAGGAGGCCGCGGTCTTCGCCGCGCAGAGCCCCGAGCTCGACGTGGTCCAGGTCGACTACATGTTCCTCAAGGGCTTCGCCAAGGCCGGCCACCTGGCCGTGCTCGATGACGGGCTCATCGCCGCCGACGAGATGGCGGACTTCTATTCCGACACCCCGGCGACCCTGAAGGAGGTCTGGAGTCTCGACGGCAAGACCTACGGCCTTGCGACGATCGGCAATTGCCAGAACTTCATCTACAACGCAGCCCATCTGCAGGATGCCGGCCTCGCCCCGCCCGACACCTGGGCCGACGTGCTCTCCTCGGCGCAGAAGGTCGTGGACCCGGCCAGGAACCGCTACGGCTTCGTCGCAGGCACGGAGCGGCTGACCAAGGCCGTGCTCGTCTGGCTGCCGATTGCTTGGGCGAACGGGGCCGAGCTGTTCGACGAAGGCTGGCGTCCGGTCTTCAACTCGGCCGCCGGCGTCGATTCCCTCAGCTTCCTCCTGGAGCTGATGAAAACCATGCCGCCCGGCGGCGGTGCCTATACCGAGAGCGACGAGGTCAAGGCGCTCGCCACCGGCCTCGCCACTCTCGACCCGGTCGCCTGGATCCCGGATGCGATCAAGATCGCCGACGAGCAGACGAGGCCGCAGCTCGCCACCAAGGTGGCCCCGATGGGATCGGTGCGGCGGGCACCTGTCATGGGCGGCATCGGACTGACCGTGTCGAGCTATTCGGCCAACCAGGAATCGGCGGCCGCCTTTGTCGCCTGGTTTAACTCGCGCGATGTGCAGACGAACAAGATCGTCCAGAACGGTGGACAACCCTGCCGCATCTCGGCATGGGAGGCGAATGCTGCGGCACAGCCGTGGTTCCCCTCGCTCTCCGAGAACCTGAAGGTGGCCAAGCCGCTGCCGCAGATTCCGGAATGGGGTCAGATCGACGCCGCGATCAGCAAGCAGCTCAGCTCCGCCTTCGCCGGGGAGATCGACGGCAAGACGGCGCTCGACCAAGCGGCGGCCGCGGTCGACGAAGTCATGCAGGACGCCGGATACAACTGAGCCACAGCCCGGGCAGCGCCTGCCGCGGGTCCAACCCCCGTGACGTACCGTCTCCGCCGGAATTCTCCTATTGCGCACGATGATTGAAGCCCGGCGGGGAGCGGATCGCGACCAGAGGCGTACGGCGCTGGCGTTCATGGCGCCGGCTATCATCACCCTCATCGCCATCTTCATCTATCCGCTGATCTATTCCTTCTGGATCAGCCTGCAGCGCTGGAACCTCATCTCCGGCGTCAAGCGCTGGGCCGGGCTGCAGAACTACCTGAGCATCCTTGGCGACCCGTCGCTGCCCGGGACAATCCGGGTAACGCTGATCTATTCCGGCCTGGCGGTCGCCCTGGAGCTGGTGCTTGGCCTTGCGCTGGCGCTCCTGGTGCGGGCCGGGCTCCGCCGCCGGGTCGCGGCATTTCCGGCCATGCGCGTCCTCATCATGGTGCCGCTCCTGGTGGCCCCGCTCCTCTGGGCCTTCTATTTCCGTTCCTTCTTCAGCCCGCAGTTCGGGCTTTTCAACCACGTCCTTGGCGGTCTCGGCATCCCGACGGTGCTGTGGGTTAACCGGTCGGACCTCGCCCTGTTCAGCCTCGTCGGCGCCGATGTCTGGCAATGGACGCCGTTCATGTTCTCGATCCTGCTTGCCGGCCTTCTCTCCCTGCCCGGCGACGTGGTCGAGGCGGCGCGGATGGACGGCGCGGGCAGCTGGGCCATCCTGCGCCTGATCGAGCTGCCCATGCTGCGCCCGGTCCTCCTTGTCGCCCTGATCATGCGCACGATCGACTCGCTACGCTATCTGGACCTCGTGCTGGTGATCACGCAGGGCGGCCCAGGCACGAGCACGGAAATCCTTAACTATCTCGCCTACCGGACCTCCTTTCAGGAATTCCAGGTCGGCCGCGGCGCCGCCTATGCCTTTCTCGTTTTCGCGCTGGTCATGGTCGCCGCGGTGGCGCTCCTGCGCATGATGTGGAAGAGCGCGCATGACCGCCTCTAGGTGGCGGAATTCCGCCCTCTTCGTCGCCGGCCTCCTGGCCTGCGCCGTCTTCCTCTTCCCGCCCTTCTGGGCCCTCCTTTCCTCCTTCATGCCGGCCAATCGGGTCGGCGGCGTGCTGGACATGGACGCCTGGAGCCTGGAAAACTACCGCGAGGTCTTCGCACAGCAGGCCTTCTGGCGGAGCCTGCGCAATTCCGCCGCCGCTTCGCTCGGCGCGACGATCGCCTCGACGCTCCTCGCCATCCCCGCCGCTTATGGGCTCACCCGCTTCCGGCGCGAATTCAAGGGGCTTGCTCTCGCGATTCTAGGGGTGCGCATGGTGCCCGGCATCGTGCTGGTCCTCCCCTTCTACATGATGTTCCGCCAAGTCCATCTGCTGGACACGATCTTCGGCCTCTCCCTCACCTATCTGACCTTCACCCTCCCATTCTCGATCTGGATGATCAGCAGCTTCTTCGAGGCTGTGCCTTACGAGATCGAGGAGGCCGCCGCGCTCGACGGCGCGTCGCGCTGGCTGACCTGCTGGTGCATCCTGACGCCGATCGCGGCGCCGGCGATCCTGACCACGGCCGTGCTCAATTTCATCTTCTGCTGGAACGAATTCCTATTCGCGCTGATCGTGACCAGCCAGGATGCCCTGACATTCCTGCCCCTGCTGCTGCGCTACGTCCTGCCGCAGGGGCCGCTCTACGGCCAGATCTTCGCGGGCTCGACCATCTTCATGATCCCGCCGCTCCTCGCCCTCTTCCTCATACGCCGCCGGCTGTCGGAGGCATTCGGCCTGGATACGGTGAAATGACGCTGCGTCCGATCCACCCGACCGCGCCCGAGGCGCCTGAGGCATCCGCGATGACCACGATCGATGCCCATGTCCATCTCTGGCGCCTCGCGCGGGGCGACAATGTCTCGCTCAATCCCGCAATGGCGACGATATGGCGGGATATGGAGCCGCGGCATCTGAGGCCGCGGCTCGACGCAGCCGGGGTGCATCGCGTCGTCGCGGTACAAGCGGCCGAGACCCTGGCCGAGGCGCTGTTCCTGGTCGGCCTTGCCCGCAAGTTCCCCTGGATCGCCGGCGTCGTCGCCTGGATCGAGCCGGCCTCGCCGGCGATCGAGGAGGAGGTCGCGGCGCTTTCCTGGATCCCCATCGTCAAGGGCGCCCGCCCCATCCGCGACGACAACCGCAGCATCGCCTATCTTCTCGATGCGCGGCTGGAGCGCGGTTGGCGAGCGCTCGCCGATGCCGGCCTGAGCCTCGACATCCTGGTCCAGAACTGGCGGGAAATCTCGCTGGCGACCGAGCTCGCCCGGCGCTTGCCGCATCTCGCCATCATCCTCGACAATTGCGCCAAGCCGGACATCGCCGGCGGCCACTTCCTTCCGTGGGCCGCCGACATCGCGGCCTTCGCCAAGCTCCCCAACGTTTCCTGCAAGCTCTCGGGTTTGATGAACTGCGCCGGCGCCGGCGCCGACGTGGCGGAGGTGCGACCCTATGCGGAGCATGTGATCGAAGCCTTCGGGCCGAGCCGGACGCTCTGGGCGAGCGACTGGCCGCCGCTCGACCTGGCTTCCGACTATCAGACGTGGAATCGCATATCGGACGTGATACTGGCCGGCTTCCCGGCCAGCGAGCGCGCCGCGATTTTTGGCGGGACCGCGACGCGCGTCTATCGACTCGAACCCCCCGATCCTCCGGAGTCCTGATTGATGTCAAGCAAATCACCCGTCGGCTTCATCGGCGTCGGCCTGATGGGCCACGGCGCGGCCAAGAACATCCTGGAGCGCGGGGGCTACCCGCTTACCGTTCTCGGGCATCGCAATCGAGCCCCGGTCGACGACCTCGTCGCTCTGGGCGCGCGCGAGGCGCGGAGCCTAAGCGAGCTCGCCGGGGAGTCGGATGTGGTCATCACCTGCCTGCCCTCTTCGGTCGAGGTCGAGGCGGCGTTCAGAGGCGAGGAGGGCCTGCTTGCGGCGGCGCGGCCCGACATGATTTTTATCGATGCGACCACCAACGATCCAGCCGTCACGCGAACGATCGGGGAAGCGCTTCGCTCCCGAAACGCGCATTTTGTCGACGCCGCCCTCGGCCGCACGCCGAAGGAGGCCGAAGAGGGCCGGCTCAGCACCTATATCGGGGGCGATGCGTCCGTGATCGAGCGGATCCGGCCTATCCTGGAGAGCTATTGCGACACCATCGTCGTTTGCGGCCCGCTCGGCGCGGGAACGACCTGCAAGCTCGTCAACAACTCCATCACGATCGGCACCGTCGCTCTCTTCGCTGAGGGATTCGCCACCGCGGCCAAGCTCGGCGTCGACCTTTCGGCCCTCTCCGACGTGCTTTCGGCGGGCGGGGCGAACGGGCGCATGTGGCAGATGATCGAGCCTTGGATCAGGTCCGGCGACGACAGCCACCTGAAAGGCCCGCTTCGCATCGCCGCCAAGGACCTGCGCACCTACGGACGCATGGCGGAGGGGGCCGGTGTTGCCGTCTTCATCGCGCAGGCGGTGAACCAGACGCTGCGCCTGGCGCTCAACCAAGGCCATGCGGACCGGTTTCTGCCCGTGCTGCCCGGCATTCTCGCCGAGCTCAACGGCGGCAAGATACGCGATCTCGACTGATCGGCTTAAGCCGTCCCTCCCACCATGCCCCGGCCGCCGATCAAGTCTGCCGCGATCTCGCCGAGCGCATAGCAGGCGAGGTTGGTATTGTGCATGACGGTATCGGGAAACACGCTCGAATCCACGATCATCAGGCGCTCGATCCCATGCACGTGCAGCTTGGGATCGACGACGCTTGTCAGGGGGTCGGTCCCCATTCTGCAGGTGCCGCTCTGATGGTGCGCGCTGGCGAGATTGGCGTTGAGATACGAGGCAAGGTCCGGTCCCGGATCGATGAAGCGGGCCCCGTGGCTCTGGAAGGAGGCCGTTGCAAGCAGCGCCTGGTTGGCCTCCCAAGCTTCGGCAAAATGGCCGATGTCGGTTTCGTCGGCGAGGTAGTCGTGATCGATCAGCGGCGCGACGCGCGGGTCGGTGCTGGCTATCTCCACCGTGCCGGATGATTGCTGGCGGCAGAGATAGCTGAACAGCCCGCAAATGCCTTCCTCCTCATCGACGGGAAAGGGATGCGTCTGCCACCAAGGCTCGCCCGCCGCCATCGCGGGGCCCCGCCAGTTCACGGCGAAGAACCGGCCGGTGGTGGCGGCGATCCCTTCGGCGCGAAAGAAGAAGGCGCAGCCGGGGTGGTCGGTAAGATTGCCGCCCAGCGCCGGCAGGTCCTGGATCACGGGAACCCCGATCCGCGTAAGGAGCTGCTCCGGCCCGAGCCCGGAGCGCTGCAGCAGGGGCGGAGTATTGTAGACGCCGGCGGCGAGGACGATGAGGTCGGCCGCGGCAGTTTCGGGCTCTCCCGCCGGGCCGAGGAAGGCAACCCCCGTCGCCCGGTCGCCTTTGAAGAGCACCCGGTCGGCGAGGCACAGGCCGCGGACCGTCAGGTTCGGGCGCCGGCGCGCCTCCCGGATATAGGTGGGGAGCGTCCCCAGGCGGATTTCCTTGAAGCGGTTATGCGGCAAGCGCCCGAACACGCCGGCATGTCCGTCAAGCCCGTTCAGGTCTTCGGAGAACGAAACGCCGAGCGCATCGCAGCCCTCGGCGAAGGCGCGGTTCACGGGCGCCCAGCTTGCCTCCCTGTAGCGCTGGATGACGATCGGGCCGTCGCTGCCGTGGATGGGCTCGCCTGGAAAATCGAGGTCCCGCTCCAGGCGGATGAAATAGGGCAGCACGCTCCGCCAGTCCCAGCCCTCACATCCGAGGGCGGCCCATCGGTCGAAATCGAAGGGAGCGGGACGGACGGCGATGGTGGAATTCACCATGGAGGACCCGCCGACCAGCTGACCGCGCGGCAGCCGGATCGGTCGCCCGCCCCGCCGCCCGGCCCTGTCCCAGTCGTAGAAGTTCCAATCGAGTTCCGGCGCCCCGGAAACGCGCCAGCTATGTTCTCCGCTCACGGCGAAGAGAGGGAGGACGTCCGCCTCCCGTGGGAAGTCCGGGCCGGCCTCGAGCAGGAGAACGCGGCGCGCCGAATCCTCGCTCAGCCTCGCCGCGAGGACACCACCGGCTGCGCCAGCGCCAACGACAATCACGTCGAATTTTTCAGTCATTCCGCTATCCGCAGCCGCTCCCTCTGCCTCATCGTAGCGCCTTTGACCGGGATCTTCTGAGTTAGCGCTGTTCGGCACGCCGGCGCTGTTGCGAGACCAAGCAGCCCGGGCCGCCCGCTGACTTCTGGCGCATGTTGCACCATTTTGTCGGCCTTCTCGAAGCCGTGCAACACTCTTTGCGGCAGCGAATGCTGTAATCGTTTTTTTACTGCTGGCGCCCTGACATGCCGGATCGGCGGTGTGCCGCTGCTTCATTCAGTGCGTTTGAGATCAGATGTCGCATCTCGATTTGGGCGGTCGTCGCTGCCGGACATGGCACGGAGCGAGCGCCCCTAAACGCCGTCGCGCGGGATATCCTCGTCCCATTCGCGGTTGAAAATTCGCGTTTCGCCCTCGTAGGCGCTGAGTTCGGCGCTGACGTGGAAGCTCTCTTTGGTAGCCGTCAGGACCGTCCGCGTATCAATGCGCGTCCGCCAATCGTCTCGTCCGATCTCATAGGTTTTTCTCATCTCGGTTCGCGCCGAGAGTGGATCTGTCTCATGGACGGAAAGCGTTTCCAGCATACCGGCGCCGAATTCCAAGCCATTCGAGTCCAGCTTAACAAGCCCATCATCGCGCGTGGTATGAAGGGTGGTGGTCCCGGTGACATAGTCGCGCTCCGCTCGGCGCTCCCAAAGGCTGGCCCGGATCTGAGTACGCGGCGTTCCGGATGCGCATTCGGGTTCGCCGAGGATCTCCGGCGCAACGTAGGCGTCGTTTCGGCGGACAGGCAGGTGCAAGGCGCTCGCCTCTGACCAGAGCGTCATCGTGACCGGTTCCGGCGTCGGCCAAATCACTGGCCAATATGCGGTGGAAATGGCGAGCCTCAACCGGTGACCCGGCAGAAAAGCGTAGCCGCACGCATTCAACGGAACCTCGATCCGATACCGCTCGCCCGGTCGAACGGGTGAAATCCATTTCGTGGCCTTCCCGATGGCTCAAGTTCAAGACGCCGTAGGTGACGCGACTCGATGCGCCGTCCGGCGCGACGTCGCAAATCCGGACAGCGATGAAGGCAGTCGATTTGTCAGACGCAACCTCAACTGAGGCGATAACGTGCCCAAGGATTTCCATCCGTTCGGTAAGCGGCTGAGAGTCGAAAACCAGCGACCTACCGTCGTCTTCGCGCTGATCGGTAGGGAAATCCGGCCCCGGTCCGGTGCCGAAGGGACACCATTCTCCGCCGCTCATTCCCGTCGTCTGGGGCGAGCAGATCGCGAAGTGTTCCGGTCTCTGCGGTACGGATGACAGGCCGGCCCGTCCGAGGTGCAGCGTTTCCATTGCGATCGCGGCTGACGGCCATTCACGTTCGGCGGCCCAGCGCCCAGCGGCGTGCTCGTAAAACGGCATCGGCGGTGCTGCCTCTTGAATGAACGCGCGAAGCATCGGCTCACGCATGATGCCGGTGTCGATGCCTTTCAACCAATGGTCCCACCATCGGACCGCCTCTTGGAGAAATCCCATGCTAGGGCGCCGCAGAGCCTGATGCGGGTACATGTGTGGGCCCACGGTCCGATGATTTCGAGCCGCGGCACGGAGAGGTTGACTCGAAGCCGCTTCAGGCCGAGGCTGCAGCCGACCTCGTCGAACTGGCAGCGCGGGAAGATGGCGCGCGCGGTGCTGATCGCCTCCACCTTGCCGTTTCAGTTTTGGAGCACCTGCATTTGCAGAACCCACCTGATCACGGAG
>JACCSN010000636.1 GCA_013812985.1 Hyphomicrobiales bacterium
TATACGGTCTTCCTGACGTCGGCTTCGCCCTACATCCCGCTCTCGATCCTCCTGCAGAACGCGCCTTACAAGCTCGAGGATTTCACCATGATCAACCTGCCGTCGCGCGACTACACGCTCGCGGCGACGAGCGCGGACAGCGAGATCGAGAATTTCCAGCAGGTGATCGATCAGCTGAAGGCGGATCCCACGAGCCTGTCGATCGGCGTGCAGCCGGCCTCGGCGGACTATGCGAACCTGATGCTCACGATGCAGGCGGCGGGTATCGACCCGACCAAGCTCCGCATCGTCACCTACGACGGCGGCGGCCCCAACCGCAACGCCACCGCGGGCGGACAGGTCGATGTGGGCTTCGTCGGCGGCGAAGGCTTCCTGCCCTTGAAGGACAAGATCAAGCCGCTGGCCATGTATGCGGCCGAGGCTCCGGAATGGTGGCCGGACGTGCCGACCATCGCGGAATCAGGCATCGAGCAGGACTTCGTCGAGGGCTCGCAGCGCGGCTGGGCCGTCGCGACGAAGCTGAAGCAAGAGCAGCCGGAGATTTACGCCAAGCTCGCCGGCGCCATCGAGCGCGCTTCCAAGAACCCTGAAGCCATCGCGGCTCTGGAGAAGCAGGAGCTGTCGACGACGTGGTACGGTGAAGAGGCGTCGCAGAAGGCCTTTCTGGACAACGCCGCGAAAATGGAAAAGCATGTCCAGCTGTTGAAAGGCCAATAGGGCTTGAGCTTCGGGCGGCCGGATCCGGTCGCCCGAGCGCATCGGTCAGGACAACAGTCCGACCCCGCGGGAGGCGGTGATGCGGATCCAAAATCACGAATACCGCGTCGACTGGGCGCATCTCGTCTTCATCACGCTGATCGCCGCCTTCGTGATCTGGTACTGGTTCGACACGCGCTCCGTGTCGCTCAGCGTCAACAACCTCCTCCTGGTGCAGCCGCTCGCAGTGTTCGTGCTGTTGATGTACATTCTCATCCTGCCGCAATGCTTCCGTCGAGCCGACGCGGTGGACGAGCCGGCGGCGCCGGCGGTGGACGACCCGCTGGCGCCTGCTCTGCCGACCGAAGGCAAGGAACTCGCCCGCGTGGGCTTGCTCGGCCTCGCTCTCGGCATCTTCGTTTTTTCCCTGAACACGCTCGGTTTCGACATCGCTATCTGGCTGTTCGCGGTCGTCACGATGCTCATTTGCGGCGAGCGGCGGCCCATCCCCCTGGCCGTCTACCCGCTGGCCGTGGCGATCGTCTGCGTCTACGGTTTTCGGGCGCTCATGCCCTATCCGATGGTCACGACCGTCCTTTGAGGAGCCCAGCATGATCGACATGGACGCCATGGTCGGAGCGCTCGCGATCATGGGCAGCTCGGTCGGGTCCTGGGGCTGGATCGTGCCCGGCCTGATCGTCGGCCTGGTTTTCAGCGCCATACCCGGCGTGTCGATCACCATGGCCATGGCGATCGTGCTGCCGATGTCGCTCTACATGGATTTCTTCCCGGCGGTGGTCTTCCTCACCTCCGTCTATACCGGGGCGGGTTTTGGCGGCTCGGTGCCGGCCATCCTGATGAACATTCCCGGCTCGCCGTCCTCCTACGCGACGACCTTCGACGGCTACGCCATGTCGAAGAAGGGCGAGCATAACGAGGCGCTCGGCTATGCCCTGTTCGCCTCGACGCTTTGCGGCATCATGGGCTACGTGCTGCTGTTGTTCGTCGTCGAGCCCCTGGCCGATGTCGTGCTCAGGATCGGCCCGGTCGAGATGTTCGCCGTGGCGCTGTGGGGCATGCTGCTCATCGGCTCGCTCGGCTCCAAATACATCACCCGCGGCCTGCTGGCCGCCGCCTTCGGCGTGCTGCTCGGGACGCTGGGCACGAACACCGCGGGCTTTATGCGCGGCACCATGGGCATTCCCAACCTGCTCGACGGCATCGACACGATTCCGGCGATGATCGGACTACTCGCATCGGGGCAATTGCTGACCTTGGCCAGCAAGGACTACATCATCGACGCGGAGAGCTCGCGCTCCGTCAGCCTGCGCAAGATCCTGGAAGGGTGCTGGAAGACGTTCCGCTATCCCGGCGTGCTCCTGCGCGGCTCGGTGATCGGCATCGTCATCGGCGCGGTGCCTGGCGTCGGTTCCTCGCTCGGCAATCTGATCGCCTACGCCGAGACCAAGCGCACCGCCAAGGACAGCGCCACCTTCGGCAAGGGCAACCCAAAGGGTGTGATCGCCGCTGAATCCGCCGTCGCCAGCGCCGAGGGGGGCTCGATGGCGACCATGCTGGCGCTGGGCATTCCCGGCGGCGGCGCCACGGCGATCCTGCTCGCCGCCTTCATGATGCATAACATCGTGCCGGGCCCGAGCTTCATCGAGAACCAGAAGGACATGGTCTACGCGATCATCCTCAACAACATGGTGCAGGCGATCGTGCTGCTCTTCGTCGGCATCGCCTTCATCTACGCGGCCAGCAACATCGTCCGGGTGCGAACGCGCTACATCCTGCCGGCGATCCTGGTCATCGCCACCATGGGCACCTATGCCGTGGAAGGCTCGGTCGCCGGGCCGATCACCCTGTTCATCTTCTCGCTGGTCGGCTTCGCACTGGTCAAGTTCGACTATCCGGTGGCGGCGGTCGTCGTCGGCCTGCTTCTCGGGCGGATGCTGGAGACCGAATTCCTGCGCTCCTACCAGCTCTCCGGCGGCGACCCGCTCTACCTGTTCGAGCGACCGGGCGCGATGGCTATCGTCGCCGTGATGCTGTTCTCCATGGCGATGACGGCGTGGGGCAAGCGGCGGCAGGCGAAGGTGGAGGCCGAGGAAGCGGCGCTCCTGCGCGAAATGACCGATCACAATCCGAGCCGCGTCCCCTCATAACGCCGGCCGCTCCAGCCGGAACTCCGCCCGCTCCGCGGCGTCGAGCTGCGCCACCAGGCCCTGCTCCCAAGCAAGGTAGCGGCGGGAAGATTCGAGGTTCCCGTCGTGCCGGTCGTGCACGAAGCGGAGGTAGTCGATCGCTTCCTCCGGCGAGGGCCGGTCCGGCGAGGCTTCGACGGGCAGCCCGGCGGCGCGCCAGGCCTCCATGCCGCCGTCAACCAGAAAGATATCGCGGCAGCCGGCTTCGCGGAGATCGATGGCTGCAAGCTCGGCCAATGCGGGATCGTCCGTGAATAGAGCCGTGGCCAGGGCGCGAGAGCCCTCCCCCCTTGCGGGGGAGGGTTGGGAGGGGGGAAGGGCGAGTCTGGGCCGGATGCTCCAATGCGCCCCCGCCGGGCGCCCGACGCGGAAAGCCTGCGAGGATCGAAGGTCGAGAAGACGGTGCGTGCCGTTCGCCAGTCCTGCTGCCGCCTTCTCGGGAGAGATTGGCGTCAGGTGGTTCATGTCCACCAAAGGCTGCGGCAGCGTCCTTCCCCCCTCCCTAGCCCTCCCCCGCAAGGGGGGAGGGGACTGCGCCGAGCTCGCCAAAACGTGGCACTCCCAGCCCATCTGCCGCAGCCAGAACGCCGCCAGCGCCGCGCGCAACCCGGTGTCGTCGAGGAGCAAGACCCGCGCCCGCTGAACGCCGATCCACTGATCGGTCGCCTGCACGAGCTGCCCCCCCGGCGCATGCACCGCGCCCGGAAGATGGCCGGCGGAGAACTCCTCGGCCGAGCGGACATCTAAGAGATAGGTCGTGCGGCTTCGATCAGCCTGCATGGCCTCCAGCGCCGCCGTATCGATGCAGGGAATGCCGAAGCGCGCGAGGATCGCCCGCGCCCGAGCTCGGCTCGCCTCCAAGGCCGCCTCATCCAGACGCGGAAACGGCTTCGCCTCCGCACCGCGCTCCAGCTCCCCGCCGGCAAGCGCCCAGCCCTGCGTGCCGTTTTCCAGCGCGAATACCGGGTTGCCAACCCCGGCGAGTTTCAGCCCGATGGCGCCGACGAGCCCGCGCGTGCGCCCGGCGCAGGTGATGACGATGGGTCTATCGTCATCGGCAACGGCCGCGGCCAACCGGTGCGCCAGCTCGCCGTTCGGCAGGCAGACCGCGCCCGGCACGCGCATCTTCGCAAACTCCGCCGGCGGCCTCGCGTCGAAGAGTCCGAACTTCGTCCCGCCCGCCTGCCAGCCGCGCAATGTCTCCGCGTCGATCGTCGGCGGATGCCAGGCCGCCTCGGCCAGTTCGCCAAGCGTCTTGGACGGCACGTTGACGCCCTTGAAGAGCGTCA
>JACCSN010000643.1 GCA_013812985.1 Hyphomicrobiales bacterium
GGATATGGCGGTGGCCGTAGCGGCGGTGGCGGTGGATACGGCGGCGGCGGCGGCGATCGTGAAGGCGGCGGCGGTGGCCGATTCGGCGGCGGCGGGGGCGGCGGCTTTGGTGGCGGCAGCCGCAGCGGTGGGGGCGGCGGGTTTGGCGGCGGAGAGCCGCGCGAGAAAGGCCCGCGCCAGAACGGCACGCTGAAATTCTTCAACAACGATCGCGGCTTCGGCTTCATCACGCCGGAGAGTGGCGGCAAGGATGTCTTCGTCCATATCTCCGCGATCGAACGCTCGGGGCTGCAGCAGCTTGCCGAGGGCACCAAGCTTTCCTTCGAGACGGAGGACGACCGGCGCGGGCGCGGACCGCAGGCGGTGAACCTGCAACTCGTCGACGACTGATCTTTTCGCGCCAGAGCGAATTTCAAGCGGCGGGGCAGGGTCCCGCCGCTTTCATGTCTGGCTCAGGGCCGGCCGTCGTTCTCGGCGGCGCGCTTCAGTGCATCCGCGGTCTCGCCCTGTTCGCGCATCGGCTTTTCGGCGGCGATTTCGGCCCCGGCGAGCGCGTGCTGGACCGCCGCGCCGCTCGCCGGCGTCATGGCGTTCTCAGCCTCGCCCTTCGCGCGAATTCGGGCGCGATCCTCCGGCGCATTCACGTCCTTGTTCACCGTTTCCACGTCGCTTTCCTTGGTCTCGTGCGCCATCACCGGTTCTCCTGGCTTGCTGCCAGGGAGGAACGGTCGCGTCATGCGGGCCGTTCCCGCAAGACGAAATGGCGCGCGCTCAGCTCAGCGAATTGCAAAAACGCTGGATGCGGGAGCAAGCCTCTTCCAGGAGATCCGTCGAGGTGGCGTAGGACACGCGAAAATTGGGCCCGAGGCCAAAGGCGGAGCCATGCACCACGGCGACCCCTTCCGCATCCAGCAGCTCGGTGACGAAGTCCTCGTCGGTTTCGATGCGTCTGCCCGACGGCGCCTTTTTGCCAATGGTTCCGGCGCAGGAGGGATAGACATAGAAGGCGCCTTCCGGGCTCGGGCACTTGATGCCGTTGGCCTGGTTCAGCATGGAAACCACGAGATCGCGGCGCTCCTGGAACACTTTTCGGCTCATCGGGATGAAGTCCTGGGGCCCGTTCAAGGCTTCAACCGACGCCCATTGCGCGATCGTGCAGGCGCCTGACGTCTGCTGGCCCTGGATCATGACCATGGCCTTGATCAGCTGGTCGGGGCCGGCGGCGTAGCCGATGCGCCAGCCGGTCATGGCATAGGCCTTGGAAACGCCGTTCATGGTCAGTGTGCGCTCGTAGAGCCGCGGCTCGGCCTGGGCCAGAGTGGCGAAGGGCTCGTCGGTGTAGAGCAGATGCTCGTACATATCGTCCGTCAGGATCCACACTCGCGGATGGCGCACGAGAACCTCGCCGAGCGCGCGGAGCTCCTCGGCCGAATAGGCGGCCCCGGTCGGGTTGGACGGCGCGTTGAAGATCAGCCATTTGGTGCGGTCGCCGATGGCCGCTTCGAGCGCCTCCGGCGTCAGCTTGAAGCCGGTCTCGATCGGGCAGTCCACGAAGCGCGGCTCGCCGCCGTTCAGGACCACCATCTCCGGATAGCTCACCCAATAGGGCGCCGGGATGATCACCTCGTCACCCGGGTTCAGCGTCGCGACGAAGGCGTTGTAGAGGATCTGCTTGCCGCCGGTGCCGACGATGACCTGCTCGGGCTTGTAGTCGAGCCCGTTCTCCCGGCGGAATTTCTCGGCGATCGCCTTCCGGAGCGGCGCGATGCCGGCCACCGGCGGATATTTCGTCTCGCCGCGTCGGATCGCCTCGACTGCCGCGTCCTTGATGTTGTCGGGGGTGTCGAAGTCGGGCTCGCCGGCGCCGAGCCCGATCACATCGCGGCCGGCCTCCGTCAGCTCGCGCGCCTTCTGCGCGACGGCGAGGGTGGCCGACGGCTTGACCCGCGACAGGCTGACGGCAAGAAAGCTCATGGAATGCTCCGGACAGCCCGGCTGAATGGGTGGCGGCGGACCCTATTGCCGGAGCGGCGCCTACGCAAGCGCGAAGGAAAGCGGATGGGGAGACGCGGCCTATGAACCTGCACCAATTGGCCCAACAGCGCGCCGAACGATGCGGCCCAATCGGGGTGGCGCTCATCGGGGCCGGCAAGTTCGGCTCCATGTTTCTGGCCCAGACACCCATGATGCCGGGGCTTGCCGTCCGCGCCATCGCCGATCTTTATCCCGATCGCATTCCGGCGCGGCTCCGCGGCCTCGGCTGGGACGAGCGCCGAATCCGCGCCGTCGCACTGACGGACAGCGCGGCGGAGGCGATCGGGCGTGACGATGTGGATGTGGTGATCGAGGCCACCGGTGACCCGATCGCCGGAATCGCCCACGCCCTGCAGATGATCGCGGCGCGAAAGCATCTCGTCATGGTGAACGTGGAGGCCGACGCGCTTGCCGGGCCGGCGCTCGCCCGGCGCGCACGGGAGGCGGGCGCCGTCTATTCCCTCGCCTACGGCGACCAGCCGGCGCTCATCGCCGAGCAGGTGGATTGGGCGCGTGCCTGCGGCTTCCGGGTCGCCGCTGCGGGGAAGGGAACGAAATACCTGCCCGCCTACCATGCTTCGACACCGGATACTGTCTGGTCGCATTATGGGCTCTCGTCCGAGGAGGCGCGCGCCGCCGGGATGAACAGCCAGATGTTCAATTCCTTCCTGGACGGCACCAAATCGGCCATCGAGATGGCGGCGGTCGCCAATGCCTGCAGGCTCGACGTCCCGGAGGACGGCTTGGAATTCCCGCCCTGCGGCGCCGATGAGCTGGCGCGGGTCTTGGGGCCGCGGCTCATTTCGCGCGCGACCGGCGGAGCCGGCCTTGTCGAGGTAGTCTCGTCGCTGAAGCGCGACGGGTCGCCGGTCGAACGTGATCTTCGTTGGGGCGTCTACGTGGTGCTGGAGGCGCCGAACGATTATGCGGCATCCTGCTTCAAGCAATATGGCCTGCCCACGGACGCCAGCGGGCGCTACGCGGCCATGTATAAGCCCTATCACCTGATCGGGCTTGAGCTCGGGGTATCGGTCTATTCGGCCGTGCTGAGAGGCGAGCCGACTGGCGCGCCGGTCGCCTTCCGCGGCGATGCCGTCGCCGTCGCCAAGCGCGACCTCGTTGCCGGCGAGCGGCTTGACGGGGAGGGCGGCTTCACGGTCTGGGGCAAGCTTATCCCGGCGTGCCGCAGCATCGAAACATCAGCTCTACCGATCGGACTCGCCAAGGATATTCGTTTGACCCGCTCCGTCACGGCTGGCGAAATCGTGCGCATGCTCGATGTGTCGCCCATCGAGGCAGGTCCGGCGATCGAGCTTCGGCGGGAGTCCTGCGCGATGGCCGCCGCCGAGTGACGGGCGCAGGCGGGAGGTTGGATGCAGGTCACGCGGACCATACCGATTCTGCGGATATTCTCCGTCGAGAAGGCGAGGGAGTTCTATGTCGACTATCTCGGTTTTGCGATCGAGTGGGACCACCGTTTCGATGAGAATTCGCCGGCCTACATCCAGGTCAGGCGTGACGATCTCGTGCTGCATTTGACGGAGCACCACGGAGACTGCTGTCCCGGCTCGTCGGTTTTCGTCGAGATGGAGGGCGTCT
>JACCSN010000652.1 GCA_013812985.1 Hyphomicrobiales bacterium
CTGGAGGACGGCGAAGCCGAAAGCGTTTCCGTCTCCGACGAGATCGCCACCCTTGAGCAAAAAGCCCGCGACGCCCTGGCCGGCATTTATTCGAAGCTGACTCCATGGCAGAAGACGCAGGTCGCCCGGCATCCCGACCGGCCGCACGCCAAGCATTATATCGCCCGGCTCATCGAGGATTTCACGCCGCTCGCCGGCGACCGGAAATTCGGCGACGATAAGGCGATCGTCGCCGGCCTCGGGCGTTTCCGCGGCGCTCCTGTCGCGATCCTGGCGCAGGAAAAGGGCGAGGATACGCAGAGCCGGCTTCAGCACAATTTCGGCATGGCGCGCCCCGAGGGCTATCGCAAGGCGGTGCGCATCATGGATCTGGCCGACCGCTTCAACCTGCCGGTGATCGCGCTTGTCGATACAGCCGGGGCCTATCCCGGCGTAGGAGCGGAGGAACGGGGGCAGGCGGAAGCGATCGCGCGCTCCACCGACGCGTGCCTGCGGCTCGGCGTTCCAAACATCGCTGTGATCGTGGGGGAGGGCGGCTCCGGCGGCGCCATCGCGATCGCCACCGCCAACCGCGTCTACATGCTGGAGCACGCCATCTATGGCGTTATCTCGCCGGAAGGCGCCGCTTCGATCCTATGGCGCGATCCCGCCCGCGCCCAGGACGCGGCGACCGCGATGAAGATCACCGCGGCGGACATGATCAACCTCAAGATCATCGACGGGGTGGTCGCGGAGCCGCTTGGCGGGGCGCATCGCGATCCTGACGCGGTGATCGACCGGGCAGGCGATGTCATCGCCGAGGCGCTGGCGGGACTTGCCGGGCTGCCGCGCGAGGAGGTGATCCGCATGCGGCGCGAAAAGTTGCTCGCCATCGGCCGGTCGATTCAGTAGAAGTCAGATTTGCGGGGGTGTAAGGCGACGGTGATCGGGACGGCGCGGCGGAATGCATGCGCTAACGGTGCGGTAACCAAGACAGACGCAAATGGGCGGCGGACGGAGCGAAACCTCTCCGCGAGTGAGGAGCAAAGATGGTCGGCTTGTCTCGGATCCGACGCGCCGGTCTCATGGCTGCCGCGGGACTTGCAGCGCTGACGCTCGCGTCGTGCTCCGACTATGTCGGTAAAATCCCAAAACACCTCGCGCCGCTTGACCCGGACACCAGGGCCTTGGTCGAGAAGAAGGGCATGGACCAGAAGGCGCCGATTCTCATCCGGATATTCAAGGAAGAGGCGAGCCTGGAGGTTTGGAAGCTGCAGAAGGCGACGGGACGCTACGCCCTCCTGAAGGACTACGATATCTGCGCCTGGTCGGGCGAACTGGGGCCGAAGTTCAAGGAGGGTGACCGTCAGGCGCCGGAGGGCTTCTACACGATCCGCCCGGCGCAGATGAACCCGAATTCCAGCTATCACCTCTCCTTCAACATGGGTTACCCGAACGAATACGACCGCGCGCATGGGCGCACCGGCTCGGAGCTGATGGTGCATGGCGCCTGCTCGTCGCGCGGCTGCTACTCCATGCAGGACGAGCAGATTCAGGAAATCTACACACTCGGCCGTCTCGCCTTCGAGGGCGGCCAGCGCGATTTCCAGGTGCAGGCGTTTCCGTTCCACATGACGGCGGAAAACATGGCGAAGCACCGCGACAATCCGCACGTGCCGTTCTGGCGCATGCTAAAGGAGGGCTACGATCATTTCGATCTGGTCCGCCGGCCGCCGAAGGTGGATGTCTGCGATCGCCGCTATGTGTTCAATTCCGTGCCGGCCGACGGCGGGGCTTTCAGCGCCTCTAATGCCTGCCCACCGCTGATGATGCCGGACGACATCCGGGTCGCCGTCGCGAAGAAGGAATCTGAGGACGACCGGAATATGTTGAAGATCGCGGCCAGGCTCGACCGCAAGGCCGGCAGCGCCTCTGACTCCATGCTGGCGCAGGCGCTGGCCGCTCCGACTACGGCCGCGCTCGCCGCGCCGATGTCTGTTGCCGCGGCGCCGGTGTCGCTTGAGCCGGCGACCGTGTCCAGCATCGGCGTGGCAGCCGTTGCGGCAGCGCCGGCCGGCGCTGAACTGCCGGCGCCGCGGCGAGGCGCCGCGTCGTCGATAGCCTCTGTCGAGCCGAGCGCAGTAAATGGCGAAGCACCGGCTGATCTCGAACCAGCAATTGCAGAGCCGGACGCCTCGAGGCCGACCGTGACAGTCCCGGTTCCGGCGGCGGCGAGCGCCGCCTCCGCCGAAAAATCCGCTGCGCCAGCCCCCGATCTTGAAGCTCCCGCTGCCGCGACAGCACGGGCCACCGATCCCCAGATTCCCGCTTTTGCAGCCGCCTCACCGGTGACGAAACCAATCGCCCCAGCCAATCTGTTCGCGCCGCCCGACGGAGCGCCAACTGCCGAGCCGCAAAGCCCGACACCCGTGGCGCCGGAGCCTCCGGCAGGCGCGTCTCCGGCCGCCGAGCCGGCCCCCGTCGAGGTTGCCAAGGAAACAACGCCCGCCGAACCCGAACAGGCCACGTTGGACGAGCGTATCCAGGCCGACGGCGCGGCGCCGAAGACTGGCGTCGCTTCGGCCTATGCGCCGGAGCCCGAGGCTGACGAGGGCCTTACCGGATTCGTCCTGCGCCTTTTCGAGTAGGCACCGGCCCTGAATGAGGAAAGCCGCGCTTCATCTCGCCGCGCGGCGTCCGCGGCGGTGACTTCAAGTGATGCTCTCAGGCCATCACCATCCCGTGGCACTGCTTATATTTCTTGCCTGAACCGCACGGGCAGGGCTCATTGCGGCCCACCTTACCCCAAGTCGACGGATTGCCCGGCTCACGTAATTGCTCGGCAGGCGGAAGCGAAAATTCATCGCCGGCAAACTCCATTTCGTCCTCGCCGGTGAGCGGGTCGATGTGATGCTCCTCCCCGACCGCCGGCGAAAGCGGCGCAGGCCGTTGCTGGACTTCCACATGGCTGAGCTGCCCGATGACGGCGCGCCGGAGGCCGGACAAGAGCGCCTGAAAAAGCTCGAATCCTTCGGTCTTGTATTCATTTAGCGGGTCGCGCTGCCCGTAGCCGCGGAACCCGACCACCGAGCGCAGATGGTCAAGGGTGGCCAGATGCTCGCGCCACAGATGGTCCAGCGTTTGCAGGAGCACCTGCTTCTCCACGGCGCGCATCAGCTCAGGGCCGAACTTCGCGGCCTTGCGCGCCATATGCTCGTCGGCGGCCTTGTTGAATCGCTCCCGGATCTCCTCATCCGCGATGCCTTCCTCCTTCGCCCATTCGGCGATCGGCAGGTCGACATTGAGCTGCGCCTTCGCGGCCTCGGTGAGCCCAGCCACGTCCCATTGCTCGGGATAGGCGCGCTCGGGGATGAACTTGGAGACAAGCTCCTCCACCATCTCGTGGCGCATGTCGCGTACAGTGTCGGCGACGTGCTCCTCCGTCATCAGCTCGATCCGCTGCTCGAAGACGACCTTGCGCTGGTCGTTCATCACGTTGTCGTATTTGAGAAGATTCTTGCGGATGTCGAAATTATGCGCCTCGACCTTGCCCTGAGCGCGCTCCAGCGCCTTGTTGATCCAGGGATGGACGATCGCCTCGTCCTCCTTGAGGCCGAGCTTCTGCAGCATGCCGTCCATGCGATTGGACCCGAAGATGCGCATCAGGTCGTCCTGCAGGGACAGGAAGAACTGCGAGCGCCCCGGATCGCCCTGGCGGCCTGACCGGCCGCGCAGCTGGTTGTCGATGCGCCGGCTCTCGTGACGCTCGGTGCCGATGATCATGAGGCCGCCGGCTTCCAGCGCCTTTTCCTTCATCGCGGCAACCTCATCGCGGATGGCTTCCTCGCGCGAAGCAAGCGCCGCCTCGTCCTCCAATTCCCCCAGCTCCGCTTTCAGCCGCATGTCCAGATTGCCGCCGAGCTGAATATCGGTGCCGCGGCCGGCCATGTTGGTGGCGATCGTGACGGCGCCGGGCTTGCCCGCCTGGCTGATAATGAACGCCTCGCGCTCGTGATGGCGCGCGTTGAGGACTTCGTAATCTTTCAAGCCGGACTGCTTGAGCCGCTCGGCGAGAAGCTCGGACTTCTCGATCGAGGTGGTGCCGACCAACACCGGCTGGCCGCGTTCGCGGCAATCGGCGATGAGATCGACGATCGCCTTATACTTCTCCTCGACGGTGCGGTAGACGGCGTCGTCCTCGTCAATCCGGACCATGGGCCGATTGGTCGGAACCTCGACCACGTCGAGGTTGTAGATGTCGATGAACTCGTCGGCCTCGGTGAGGGCCGTGCCGGTCATGCCGGCGAGCTTCTCGTAGAGCCGGAAATAGTTCTGGAACGTAATGGAAGCGAGCGTCT
>JACCSN010000659.1 GCA_013812985.1 Hyphomicrobiales bacterium
TCCACCGATGGCGGCAGCAGGCGCAGGGCGAGGTGATCGTCGTGCGCTACGCCGACGACATGGTGGTGGGCTTCCAGTCCGAGCAGGACGCTCGGCGCTTCCTCGCCGAGCTCGCGCAGAGGCTGGACCGGTTCGGGCTGCAACTGCATCCCGAGAAGACCCGGACCATCGAGTTCGGGCGCTTTGCTGCGAAGAATTGCCGGGTCCGTGGGCTCAGGCCGGAGACCTTCAACTTCCTCGGCTTTACGCATATCTGCGGGACCGACAAGAGGGGAGGGTTCATCATCCGGCGGCACACGGTCCGGGAACGGCTTTGCGGCAAGCTCCGGCAGGTCAAGGAGACGATCAGACGGATGATGCACCTGCCGATCCAGGACCAAGGAGCTTACCTGAAGCGGGTGGTAAACGGCTTTCTGAACTACTTCGCCGTTCCAACCAACAGCCGGGCCATCAACTCCTTCTACCGCCATGTCGGCTGGTACTGGTTCCGCGCGCTGCGGCGGCGAAGCCAGATCAAGCGGCTTACATGGAAGCGTATGAAGCGGCTGACGGACCTCTGGCTGCCACCCGCCCGCGTCAGGCATCCACTACCCGACGTGCGGTTCCGCGTCATGACCCAAGGTGGGAGCCCGGTGCGGTAGTTCCGCTCGCCGGGATCTGTGCGGGGGGCGACGAGAAATCGTCGTCCCTGCCGCGACGCTACTCTGGGACGCGCACAGTCCCGCAGAATGGCTCGGCCTTTAAGGACCTCGATCTGGGTGGTGAAGTCGAGCGCGCTCGTTGGCTCGTCGAGGATAATAGTTTTGGTCTCGCGCAGAGCGCCATGGCCGCCATCAGCCGCGCTGGCGGCCTCCTGGGGAAAGCGGGCTCCGATTCGGCCCGGACCCTGTTCGGCAGGAAGCAATCAATGCTTGAGAATTTGGCTGAGGAACAGCTTGGTCCGATCGTGCTGGGGGTTGGTGAAGAAGCTTTCCGGTTGGCCTTCCTCGACGATCTGGCCGTAGTCCATGAAGATCACGCGATCGGCCACAGCGCGGGCGAAACCCATTTCGTGGGTCACGCAAACCATCGTCATCCCGTCGCGAGCGAGTTCGGTCATGGTGTCGAGGACTTCAGACACCATCTCGGGATCGAGCGCCGAGGTCGGCTCGTCGAAGAGCATAACCGACGGCTCCATGCACAAGCTTCGCGCGATCGCGACGCGTTGTTGCTGGCCGCCTGACAATTGAACAGGGAACTTGTTCGCTTGCTCGGGAATTCGTACGCGCTCCAGGAATTTGGTGGCGGTCTGCCGCGCCTTGTCGGCTGGAACACCTTTCACCCACATCGGGCCGGCCATGCAATTCATGAGCACCGTCATGTGTGGGAAGAGGTTGAAGTGCTGGAACACCATGCCGACGTCACTGCGCACGGCAGCGACGTTCCGCATCTTGGCGTGAAGCTGCACCCCATTCACCCTTATCTCGCCGGCCTGATGGGCCTCAAGACGGTTGAAACAGCGGATGAGGGTCGACTTGCCCGAACCCGAGGGCCCGCATATGACGATGCGCTCGCCCTTGTGAATCGTTAGGTTGATGTCTTTCAGCGCCTGGAAAGCGCCGTACCACTTGCTTACCGCTTCAGCTTGGATGATCGGCTCCGCGCTCATCGGACTTTGCTCCTGCCGTAGTGGCGCTCGATTCGCGACTGGATGAGTTCAAGGCAGATCGAGAGGATCCAATAAATCATCGCCGCCGAGATGAGCATTTCCATGTGCTGGAAGGTCTTCTGGCCGAGTGTGCGGGCAAGGAACATCAATTCCCAAACACCGATCACCGAGACGAGCGAACTATCCTTGAGCATGGCGATGAATTGGTTGCCGGTCGGCGGTATGATGACCGGCAGCGCTTGCGGCAGGATGATCTTGCGCATGGTCAACGAAAAGCTGAAGCCGATCGACCGCGAGGCCTCCCATTGACCGCGGTCGATGCTCTGGATGCCAGCGCGGAAGATTTCGGTCATATAGGCGCCATAGCATAGCGACAGCGCCAGGACGCCCGCTGGCACGGCGCCGACCACGAAGCCGAGCTGTGGCAGGCCGAGATAGATCAGATACACCTGCATCAAAAGCGGCAGCCCGCGGAAGAATGAGGTGTAGAAACTGGCGATGGCGTAGGCAAAGCCGTTGCTGGAGAGTTTCGCGATCGCGCCCAGAATAGCCAACACGGAGGCGATCACGATCGAAACCGCCGATACATAGAGCGTCGTCAGGACGCCCTGTGTGATCATGAACGGCAATTTTTGCAGTATGAACGGGAAATCAAGCTGAAACGTGTAGAAGAAAGCAAGAAATAAAGCTAAAAGTTCTATCCATACAACGCCGATTTGGACGTGAATTGGGACAAAACCGATCATCACAATATTGAGGGTGAGGATTATGGCGATGACGAGGGCCGATGCGAATCGGCCATAGACGCCGCTTTCGGCCGGCTCTCCGATAACCGGGCGCATCAATTCTCCGAAGGCCGTCTCGGGCAGATTGATCGCAAAGAAGATCGCGAAAACCGCGGCGAACATCGCCGCGACAAACCATGGCTTGTGGACCAGGACGTTCGCTTCGACGGTATCCGCATAGAGCATTGGCGTTGCTTCGAGCGGCGGCAGCCCGGTTGCGCGGACTGCCGCCGAAGTAAGAGGTCAGTTTACGGTGGTGCGATCAACCGAATACCATTTCTGCGAGAGTTTCGAGAGCGTGCCATCCGCATGCATGGCCTTGACCGCTTCTGCGATCTTCGCCGCGAACTCGTCGTCGCCGCGTTCGATGGCGACCGACAGCGGCTCGTAGAATACCGGGTCACCGATCACCTTGATTGGATAGCCTGCCTTTTCAGCTTCGTTGAAGCTGAGCAACGACGAAACCACGGCGTCAAGGCGCACGCCGTCGCCGAGGCGCAAATCGTCGAGCGCGGTGTTTGAAGTTTCGTAGGACCGAATTTCACCCGGATTGAGCTGGTATTCGAAAGGCGGAGCGCCTTCCGCGTCGATGGTGAGATCCTTCTTGATATAAGCCTCATAGGTCGACGATGTCGTCGCGCCGAAGACCTTGCCCTCGAGATCGGCCAGCGTTGCAGCCTTGCTGTCCTTGTGAACGCCGACGGCAGCAGGGGTGTAGTAATAAATGCCCGGGAAACTGAACATCTCGGCCCGCGCCTTTGTCGGCGTCATCGAGCCGACATGCATGTCCCAGCGGCCGGACCAGTTTCCGGCCGTGATAATGTCCCAGGCCGGCGTGATGAACTCCACCTCTGCGCCGAGGCGCTTGCCGATTTCCTTGGCGACATCGACATCGAACCCGTCCAGCTCGTTCTTTTCGTTGAGGAAGGACTGCGGAGCCCAGTTGGCATCGGTTGCGACCTTAAGGGTCTTCGCCTCCATTACGCGGTCAAGCACCGCACCCGCATTGGCGGGAGACGCAAACGATGACAGTGCCAGCGAGGTCGCAAGTGCGATTAGTCTGATACTATTTTTCATGTAAAGCATTCCTTCTGTTGTATTGTTTCTTGGTCTTGCATGGTGAAAAAACGCATCTGGTGACCTCCCTTGGCGTTCGGTTATGTTCAAGCGGCAACTGCCGATGCACTGCGTTCTCCGGCGGCCGCCTCGGCGATGATTGCTGACACCGGTCGTTGCAGAACGAGTGACAGCACGCGTTCCAGTTCGCTCGCTGAGAGACTATCGAGCGCGTTGCCTGCAGCCTCTATCTCCAGCGCGTTTTCGCGACCCAGAATCGGATCAGCGAAGGCGTGAAATTTTTCGGTGATTTCGGCGTCAGAGAGCGGATCGTCAGGATCGCCTGTGGGTGTTTTTGAGCTCGATTGCAGAACCCGTCCGTCGGTTGTGGTCAGCACGACGTCGGCCCAGCGCTTTTCGATGCTGATCTTCGTATAATGGTCCGTCTCGACGAGGTCGGTAAGCGCGGCGATGCGTCGGATCTCCGGATCCTCAAGCACGTCGGGCCGCAGCTCATCGACACCTATACGTCCGCGAGCCGCCATGATCGCAACCGGATAGATGATCGCGTAAGTCATCTGGTCCAGCGTCCGCGGATCGCGGCCGGCCAGCCGCGTGGCATAGTGAAAGGTCTGGATGAGCACCTTCGTCAGATCCTTCGACGCCAGGCCGTTTTCGGCCATCAGATCGCGAACGGCGTCGATGGCCGGATGGGCCCAGCGGCAGACCGGATACCGCTTGTAGTGCGTGTGCTCGACGATGCGCCAAACCGTGCCGAGATCGGACCAGAAAGGCGCGGCTGCCTCGCCCTCGATCGTGATGGCGGGCGCGCCGGTGAAACCCATGCTCGCCAGATATGCGGCGGTGACGCCGGAGGGAGCGCCCCATGCGACGCCGTCTCGAAGCATGGTCGGATGATCGATGCAGCGCATCATCTGACTGCGCGGGCCATGATATTCCGCGATTCCGACCGCGTGCCGCAGAATGTTCGCATCGGCGTCGAGTATCCGTGCCGCCATTGCGGCAACGCCGACCGCGGTCCAGGCGCCGGAGGTGTGATAGTCGGCGCAGGTTGCGTGCTGGGTCAGTCCGACGCGATAGGATGTTTCGTAACCGATGGCGAGCAGCGACATCATCGCGCGTCCATCGACGTGTTGGCCTAGCTCCGCCTGCGCATCGACCATGGCGAGAAGGCTTGGAAACACCGCGGAGCCGGCGTGGCCGCGAGCCGGCGTCGACCCGTCATGAGCGTCGATCGCGTCGATCGTCGCGGCGCCCATGAAGGCCGCACCCGCCGGGCTGACGCGACGCCCGTCGAGGATCATGCGCGCCGAGCCGACGTCCGGGCTGGAGCGCCAGAGCGCGTCGGCGCAGCGCCGCGCGATCGCGGAATTCGCGGTGGTCGAGCCAATAGCGGCGACGCCGATCGTATCGAGGAAACTGCGACGCATAACGCCGCGCACATCCTCGGGAATGTCTTCGTGCCTCAGGCCGCGGACGAAATCCGCGAAGGCGACTGCCATGCTTCCCCTCCTTTCTCGATAAGGGCGGCGCAGGCTTTGGCGATCAGCCGCATGCCGCGCGTCAGCGTTGCTTCGGACGTGGCGATGGAGAGGCGGAAATAGGGGTCGCATTCGAACCCCGGGCCGGGCACGACCACGACGTTCCAGTCTTCCAGCAGATAGCAGGCGAAGTCGCTGGACGAGCCGATCGTCTCGCCGTTCGGTCGACGGGTGCCGATCAGTCCGGCGCATTCGGGCATGAGATAGAACGCCCCCTCCGGCCGCGCGGTTCGCAATCCAGGCGCCGCCGCGAGCCCTTGCAAGGCAAGGTCGCGGCGGATCTGATAGCGCGCCGACCGGTCGGCGAGGAATTCCTTGGGGCCATCCAGCGCGGCGATGGCCGCCGCCTGGCTGATCGAGCAAAGTCCGCCGCTCGATTGGCTGTAGATCTGGCGAATGGCGTCCACCCATTCGGGCGGCCCGCCCGCAAAGCCGATGCGCCAGCCGGTCATGGCATAGGCCTTGGACAGGCCGTTGACGGTCAGCGTCCGATCGAACAGTCGTGGTTCGACCGCGGCGATCGTGTGGAAGCGCCGGCCGTCGAAGAGGATGTGCTCGTAGAGATCATCCGACAGGATTGCGACCCCTGGATGAGCGAGAAGCACCTGCGCCAAGGCGCGCAATTCCGCCTCGTCATAGACGGCGCCCGTCGGATTGGCCGGAGAGCAGAGAATGACGAGCCGGGTTCTTGGGCCGACCGCGCGGTTGAGCTGCTCCGCCGTCATCTTGAAGCCGGTATCGATTCCGGTCGCGAGCTTGACCCCGCGCCCGCGCGCCAGTTCGATCATGCCAAGGTGCGACGGCCAGCACGGCGTCGAGAGTATCGCTTCATCGCCCGGCGACAGGATCGCCTGCACAGCGGCGGCGAGCAGCGGCTTGGCTCCGATGCCGGCGACGATCTGCGCGAGCGGATAGTCAAGGCCGTTCTCGACGCGGAATTTTCGCCGCACCGATTCTTTTAGGTCGATGCCACCGTCGATGGGCGTGTATCGCGTCTCGCCCCGATCGATCGCGATCTTGCCGGCTTCCCTAATATGGGGCGGCGTGTCGAAATCCGGTTCGCCCACCGATAGGTCGAGAAGTTCGCGACCCTCGTGCCGCAAGCGCTGCACGGTCGCGAATATGCCAGAAATAGGCGAGGCGCGGAACCGACCGAGGATGTCGCTGGTGATCATGCACTGCCCCCGTCTGTAGCCGCGCCCGCGAGCCCCGATAGGGTCATGTTCGGACCGAGATGATCCTCGCCGACCTTGATGTGGATGACGGTCGCCTTGCCGCTGTCGAGCGCGCGCGAGAGCGCCGGGGCGAACTCCTCGGTGCGCTCCACGGTCTCGCCATGGGCGCCGTAACCGCGCGCCACCATCGCAAAATCAGGATTGCGTAGGCCGGTCCCGGCAACGCGGCCGGGAAAACGCCTCTCCTGATGCATCCGGATAGTGCCGTAGGAGCCGTTGTCGACGATGACGAAGATCGGATCGAGGCCATACTGGATCGCGGTGGCGAGTTCCTGGCCATTCATGAGGAAATCCCCGTCGCCGCCGACGTAAACGGCGATCCGGCGCGGATCGGCGATCTTGGCGGCGATCGCCGCGGGCACGCCAAATCCCATGGCGCCGGAAACAGGCGCAAGCGCGCCGCGATAGGCGCGGTAGCGATAGTAGATATTCGGCCAGTCCGACGCATTGCCGGCGCCGGTGGCGACCACTGAGTCGCGCGGCAGGCGGTGATTGAGCGCGCGCATCACCTCGCCCATATCCACAGGGCCCGGCTGGGGCGGAAGCTCGATCATGTTTTCGTAACCGTCTCGCGCGCGTCGACGCAGGGCTGCCCGCTCTGGCGTCGCCGCCGGAGCAAGTGCGGCGAAGGCGGCGGCGAAGGCGTTCTCGTCCGCCTGGATCGGCAGATCGGGCTGATAGAAGCGGCCAAGCTCCTCCGCGCCCGCATGCACATGGATGAGCCGGGAATCCGAAACGGGCCCATTCGGCAATGATGACTTCAGCGTCGTGCCGTCATCGAAGCGAGTTCCCACGGCGATGAGCAGGTCAGCCTGACGCGCATAGGCATTCGGCGACGGCTCCCCGCCGAAGCCGAGATTGCCGATGTAATTCGGATGATCGTGATCGAAGAAGCCCTGTCGGCGGAACCCGACGCACACCGGTATCTCGTGGCGCTCGGCGGCCGTCTGAATGTCCTGGTAGCCGCTGAGCGTCCAGTTGGCGCCGCCGAGGAGAAGCAGCGGCCGCCGCGACTCTTGGATCAGGTTTCCGACCGTCGCCATGTCGTCGGGCGACGGGCTGACGCGGGTGCGCCGGGCTGGCGGTAAATCCTGCACGTCCGTTTCAGCCGTTAGCACATCTTCCGGAAGCACGAGCACAACGGGTCCGGCGCGTCCCGCGGTGGCTGTGCGATAGGCGCGGTTGACATATTCCGGAATGCGCGACGGATCGTCGATCTCGGCGACCCATTTGGCCATTTGCGGGAACACGCGACGGTAGTCCATCTCCTGAAACGCCTCGCGATCGCGATGGCCACGTGGAATTTGACCAACGAGCAGGATCAGAGGCGTCGAGCCCTGATGGGCGGTATGCAAACCGATCGCGGCATTCGTCGCACCAGGGCCACGGGTCACAAAGCAGACGCCGACGCTCCCCGTCACATCCGCGTAGGCGGTCGCCATGAAACATGCGCCGCCTTCATGGCGGCATGTCACATAGCGAGACGCATTGCCGGTTTCGCAGAGGGCGTCGAGAGCGGTGAGATAACTTTCGCCGGGGACGCCGAAAACGACTTCGCAACCGTTCGCCCTTAGGGCGTCGACCAAGATCTGCCCGCCTGCCCGACGCACCCAATTCCCTCGCGCTCGCATGTCATCGACAAACGTGCGCTTGGTCGAGCCGCCGCCACAATTGAATTTAATTCACGCCGTCCGGAATACTTTGCCTGCCCAGTGGGTTCAGGCGGAATGTATGCCGGCGCAAATGGTGGAGAGCCAGGCGGTGAAG
>JACCSN010000684.1 GCA_013812985.1 Hyphomicrobiales bacterium
CGGTAATAGGACCAGCCGGTGAGCATGCGAGCCAAGGCGGCAACATCTGGTTCGCTGTAGCGGCCCCGACCCACGGTGTGCAGGTCGAGGATTTCGCGCCCCAAATTCTCGGTGAAGCTGACAGGCCGTCTACGGCCGGAGAAGGAATTCGGGCTGATCGATCCGTCATTGTCCAGATAGAACAGCATGGCCGGGTGGTTGATTACTTCGGTGAGCATGTCGGAGAAGCGGCCGAGCACATGTTTGCGTATGATGTCCCGCTCGAATTGGCCGATCATGCCCACGACACCGGTCCCCTTCTTGGCCGACATCGAAAAGTGATTGCTCCAGAACAGCACCAACCGCTCGACGAAGCCGATTTCGACGGCTAGGTGCTTATCGAAACGGGCATGCATTTCCTGTTCGCGAACCTTAAGCGCGCGGTCAATTCCGCCGCCGGATTCGAAGGCGGCCTTTTTATAGGACGGGAGAGTCGGATCGAGGATGGCGGCGATGCCTGGCTTGTTGATTTCCGCCCGGAGTGCGGCTTTCGGCGACGCTCCGATCCGGAGGGGTCCGCCCGGCTTGGCGCCGAGGCCGAAACGCTGAAAGGCGATTACGGCTTGCTGCGCCGCTGCGGAACTGAGAGGCATTATTCATCGTCCCGGTTAGGATTATGCGCGGTTATCGCGGCTGCTCGCCGCCGCCGACTCTCGCCGCTGTTCAAATGGCGACAATCGGTCGTGACGCAAATCGAATAGCGGGAAAGCTTTAAGTCCCAGTGTAAGAGCGCGGTTAAATTAGCCTGCATCCCCTATCCAGCAGGTTTTCCAGTGCAACGCAGTCGTAAACGGGTGGCCTTGCGAGCGGTGCATTTCAGGAAATTTGAATAGCGCCTGAGCGGCAGAGCCGCTCGGGGCTCACGCGGAGTCGCGGTGGGGGCCTGCGTTCATCTCAACTTGTCCACCAAGTCTGGTAGCGGTAAGTCTCGGACCTTAACCGGGCCGAGGCGAGACGAGATGAAAACACGAAAAGCTCTGCATCCTATTCGATTCTCACGAGACGAACGAATTTGTAAAGGACAACTTCGATAGGATTCTTCGAGCGGCGGAAGGCATCTGCGAAGTCGTTTTCTGCCATGATGGTCGGCTTACGGATCCTCCCGTTTCCGGCCCCGCCCTGAATCTGGCACGCGATGAAATCTTCAAAGCGTTTCCTCACAGGAAGGGGGACAAAATCGTCCCCGGAAATCCGGACCTCAAGATCATCGCGGCGGCCAAGAAGCTTCCGCAGCACGAGACATTCATCCGGATCGAGTATGATGTGCTTCCACTTGGCGACGCCCGACGCTCCTTCGAAAAGCTGGCGGACGCCGCTGTCGGTGCAGACCTCTCGGCAAGCTATTTCGTCGCGTACACGAAGGGAAGCGAGTGGAGCCATTGGCAGTCGCTCTTGCTCCCAGACAAGACAGAGTTCAGCCTTGCATTCCTTGAGTCGAAACTCAGAAAGGCGTTTTTTCCGCTCTCGAGTTTCTCCCGCTCCTTTCTTGATAAGTACGAGAGCTATCTGCGACTGGGCTGGACGGGTCATTACGAAATGTTGATGCCGACCGTCGCGAATTTGGAGGGTTTGAGCAGAGTGGATTTGTCCTCCCGCGACATTCGCTTGACGAATAAGAGATACTTTTCGAATTACACAACTCACCCGGACGACATCGACCAGGGAACGGCTTTCGCTCATAAGGTCAAGAACTCGGCCTTGGCGCAGACGCTTCTTGAGCCGGGTAGGCAGCTTGCCGAAGCATCGTTTAAGGGCAGACTTTTCCCGCGCGGCGCTGCCGCTGCAAAGCTCTCTGAGATAGTCGATCCCGTTGGGGAGCCACTGAATCATTCAAGGCCGGCAGCCCCGTCGACAGCGGGTGAAGAGGGCCTCCTGCAAACCGAAGGAGTTCGGATCAACGCGGAAACAACCGCGCAAGGAACGGCCGCGCCGGAGCCCGCATCCGAGCCCGACCCTTCTAACATGCTGATCTGGGGTACCAAGGGTGTCCCGTTCTGGGCATTGCTGGGCGCTATTCTCGTGAAGGCCCGGCCGGAAAGCATCCTCGAACTCGGCAGTGGCCGTAGCACCACTTTCCTCGCCGATTATGCCTTTCGCGCCGGCGTTCGCTGCGTCTCAATCGAGCAATCGGGAATCTGGCACCGCAAGGTCACCAACGACCTCCGATTCATGAACGTCATCGGCAATTATGTGCACCATGTGCCGGTATCCCGCGCTGCTGGAGGGCAGGCTTGGTATGATCTTGAAAAGATGGAGCGATTGATTCGCAGCCAGGCGTTCGACCTGGTCTTCGTGGATGGCCCTCAGGGCGGCGCTCGCCGCAGCCGGAGCGGCCAGGCGCTGTTGAGACGAGCAGCGCGAAACTCCCGCCTCATCATCGTTGACGACGTGCACCGTCCTTACAATCTCGCATTCTTCAACGAGCTCGCGGCGCGGTTCCCGGAGGATGGCCGGTTCTTCTATCGATACAAGAACAACTTCGTAGCGATCGCCGCCGACGAATGGCGGAGCCTCGTTCGATCCTGTTTCGACTTCCTGGAGATGCCCTATGTCCCGGTGCTGACGGAGGAGGCGATCGGGTCGTCGAGCGCGCCTGATGGGACCGCCAGGCGCGCAGGCCAGCTTGGCGGGGCGGAGCCGGGCTGACTGAACTCAGGGCGCAATCCAGCGCCCTTCAGCTTGTTGCAGTCTGATTGCGATCCCGATGGCCTCGACTTGAAAGCCAGCTTACGGCACATCGAAGGTGCGGCGAGAAACCCGGTGCCGACTCGGAGGGGCTGCGACCGCTTCGCCGCGGATGGATGCAAGGATTTCACCTCTTTGGCGAGGACCCAGCCAAGCAGCGGATTCTTATCTGGTGCCGGCTGAGGGACTCGAACCCCCGACCCCCTGATTACAAATTTGGCTAAAAGGTCTTTCCCGTGCGTCCATTCACTTACTCTCGTTTGATAAGTGCCTGACAAACAAGCTTTTCACTTGCGGTGAATATCAGTTGGTTTACTGTCGTTTTCCCAGAAGGTGCGTCCAAGGTGCGTCCAAGTTCGATTTGGACGCACGGAGCAGGG
>JACCSN010000736.1 GCA_013812985.1 Hyphomicrobiales bacterium
GGGTAAGGCTCGCCCCCGATCGCGTGCAGGTCGAAATCCGGCGAAGCGACCTCCGGCAGCGGATCGGGCTTCCTGCCGACCCGTCGCAAGCGCGCCTAGCGCGTCCATTTAACAGGTCGTTATTCCCGACTAGTAAAGCCGTTCACCCCAGCCGCTCTGCCCGTGCAAGCAGGTTTTGGACGGTCGAGACCTGCCACTGGCCACCTCGGGCGCTGCGACTCCAGGGCGGCTGGGTAATTATCATATATCAGAGCTGACGAGTTTGCGCGGCGGCGCACGGCAGCGACCGCATAGGGCGGGGTCATCCTGATCCTTCCTGCTGGGCCCGACAATTTCCCGTGACAATCCCAGACAAGAAAATCCAGAGCGGGTCGCAAGATGGTAAAGGCGATTCAAGATAGCAGCGATGCGAGTTATGGGTTTTGATAGGGGGGTACTAGCAGGCGAGGACTCCGGCATCACCGCCCGAACCGCTTCCGGCCCGCTGCGCATTTCGGGAAACCCTATGGGCAGATGGCCGGGACAGTGATTGTGAAGGTCGAGCCCTTGCCGTATTCGCTGTCCACCGTCACGTCGCCGCCGAGCATGTGGCTGAAATGCTTCGTGATGGCCAAGCCGAGCCCGGATCCCCCGTATGTTCGTGCGGTCGATGCGTCAGCTTGCGTGAACGCCTGGAACAGCTTTGCCTTCTGCTCGGCTGTCATGCCGATCCCGGTATCCGATACGCTGAACTCGATCCAGTCCGCGCCGTCGTCTCCGACCATGCGGCGGGCGGCCAGCGTGATTATCCCGTCCTTTGTGAACTTGGAGGCGTTACTCAGGAGGTTGAACAAATTCTGCCGCAGCTTTGTTTGATCCGACTGCATGGTATCGAGTTCGGGTTCCACTTTGACGTAAAGGGTGTTGTTGTTCTTCGCAATGAGGGGTGTGACAATCGACATGACTTGCGATAATAGATCTGCGACGGTGAACGTCTCGACGAACACCTCCATTTTACCGGCTTCAATCTTCGATAGGTCGAGAATCTCATTGATCAGACCGAGAAGGTGCTTGCCGGCGACGCTAATCTTCTCAAGGTCTGGAATGATGTTTTCCTGCCCAAGTTCCTCCGCCTCATCGAGCAGCATCTCGCTGTAGCCGATGATCGCGTTTAGCGGCGTGCGCAGTTCATGGCTCATGCTAGCCAGGAACTGGCTCTTCGCTGCGCTCACCTCCTCTGCACGCCCTTTGGCCTGCTGCAGCATAGTCTCGGCCCGTTTCCGCTCGACTACCCGTCCAAGCTGGGTGCCTATGTAAGCCATCACCTCAATGAGCCGCTGATCCGGCTCGAGTGGCTCGCCCACAAAGAACTCCAGGACGGCCACGACCTCGTACTCTATCAGCACCGGAAAGCCGATGCCGGCCTGAATGCCAGCAGCAGAAGCCGCTCTTGCCCGCGGGAAATCAGGATCCTTAGTAACGTCAACGATCCAGACAGGCTTGCCGCTCGTCAGGACCTGGCCGGGAAGCTCCACATGCGAAGCGAAGCGCATTGCATCGGTTGTCCTTCGGAAAGGCGCGAACCGCTCGGCGTCGGCGAGGTGCCAAACAGCCGTCGGGACGAGTTCGCCGGTTCCGTCGTCCGCGAGAGCGTAGACGTGCCCCACGGGCCACCCGGTGTGGGCGCAGACCCGCTCCAGGCAAAGCCGCATTGCCTCATCGACTGTAGAAGCCTCATTCGCCGCCACTGCCACCGCCTGCAGCAACTCGACATATGCCGTCTGCTTGCGGAGCGCGATTTCCGCACGCTTCAGATTGGTAATGTCGTAAAGCCAGGCCACTCGTGATGCACCGGCAAAGCTTATTCGATCGCCATGGTGCGCTATTTGGGTGTAGGAAATAAGCAACGAGACCTGCTCTCCCTCACGGGTCTTGAGAAGTATTTCTTCATCACATACCTTGCCGCCACGTGATTGTATAATGTCCATTATCCGTTGTCGCTCTTGGAGGTTCACCCAGAACCTGCGCGTGTCGATGCCGTCCATCTCCGTCTTCGGATAGCCCAGGATCTCCCTATAACGCACGTTGTGGAAGATAAGCTTCCCGTCTTCGTCGGTCACCGACAAAGCCGCTGGACAGAACTCTAATACTTCCCGGAACCACTCATCGGCCTGGATCAATTGCTCTCGACGCTTCTGCTCTTCTCGCTTCGAGTGAAGATTTGACAGCACCCAGTGGCGGACGATGTTGGCGTAGGTTTGGGCCACCGAGAGGGGAGCGCCGAGCGCCAAACACAGGACGCGCTCGCCCTCAAAGATGATCGGCTGAGAGATCCCCTCGCGCATCGTTGCCGAGCGGGCGGCCATTTCGGCCGTCACCTCGAACCTCTCGACGTCGCCGCGCATGACGCGGGCGGCACCTTCATGAACGTCGCCGAGGCGCTCGGGCGCGGAGGAGGCCATGATGCACCCGCTTTGGTCCATGAAGGAGACCACTGTGCCGGGCAGCTCGCCCGTTATCAGATCGCAGATTTCCTGAAGAAAGGCGAAATCAAACTCGATGGTCTCAGCAGCGTCAGTGCATTCCTGGGCGGTTACGGACCAGGGGATGCCGCCTGCGGGATCTTTGCCAATGCGGCTCGCCACGGTAACCCTCGCTGCTAGTAGGTCGCGAGATGATGCGCTATTCACCGGGTCGAAGCTACCTCTATGGCCAGCTTGCTGTCTTAACCAACCCCCGTGAAGCTGACTCACTTTGGATGCCGCACAGGGTGCCGTCGCGGGTTATGTTGGAATTGGGTTGGGCAGCTCCGGGCGGCATGAGGTTATCGGGTCAGGCGGCGAGTGCAAGGGGCTCTGTGATGGGCTTGGCGAGGGATTGCCATCCGTCGACCTTCCTCATTCGGATCTGGCCCGCCGCGAGCAGCGCCCAGAACAGCATTGCGGCGGTCTCTGCCGAGGGCAGGATGGTTTGGGTCTTGATCCTGCGCTTGAACTCCTCGTGCAGGCGTTCGATGGCGTTGGTGGTTCGCGCGCTCTTCCAT
>JACCSN010000757.1 GCA_013812985.1 Hyphomicrobiales bacterium
CATGGAGATGATTTGAATGGAACAGCGCAATCTCGGAACGGGAGGGCTCCGCGTCTCCGCCATCGGCCTCGGCTGCATGGGCATGTCGGAGTTCTACGGCGAATCGGACGAAGCACAATCGATCGCCACCATCCACCGCGCGCTCGACCTCGGCGTGAATTTCCTCGACACGGCGGACATGTATGGGGTCGGCCATAATGAGGAGCTGGTCGGACGGGCGATCAAGGAACGGCGCGCAGAGGTCGTGCTCGCCACCAAATTCGGCAATGTGCGCGGCCCGAAGGGCGAGCGCCTCGGGATTTCCGGCAAGCCGGACTATGTTAGACAGGCCTGCGAGGCGAGCTTAACGCGGCTTAAGGTCGAGGCGATCGACCTCTATTACCAGCACCGGGTCGATCCCGACACGCCCATCGAGGAGACGGTCGGCGCGATGGCGGACCTGGTGCGCGCCGGCAAGGTTCGCCATCTCGGGCTGTCCGAAGCGGGACCGCAGACGATCAGGCGCGCCCATGCCGTGCATCCGATCGCCGCGCTGCAGACGGAATATTCGCTGTGGAGCCGCGACCCGGAGGAGGACATTCTTCCCACGGTCAGGGAGCTCGGCATTGGCTTCGTGCCCTATTCGCCGCTCGGGCGCGGCTTCCTGACCGGGCGGTTCGGGAAGCCGGAGGATCTGCCGGAAGGCGATTTCCGCAAGAGCTCGCCGCGCTGGTCGGCTGAGAATTTTGGCAAGAACCTCGATCTCGTGGCGAAGGTGGAAGAGATCGCCCGCGAGAAGGGCTGCACGAAGGCGCAGATCGCGCTCGCCTGGGTGCTGGCGCAGGGCGACGACATCGCGCCTATTCCCGGCACCCGTCACGTGAGCCGACTGGAGGAGAACGCCGGGGCCCTGAAAGTGCGGCTTTCCGAGCAGGATCTCCAGCGGATCGACGCCGCCTTCCCGCGCGGCGCGGCGGCTGGCGAGCGCTATCCGGAAGCCGGGATGAAGGCGGTAAACCTGTAGTCGTTCGGGACCGGGCAAACGGCCCGGTCCCGGTCGCTGTTCGATCCCGTCATGTGGGCAGTCAGGCCGCTTTCGTCTCCAGCAGCCCCTCCGCACGCAGCGCTTCCTGAACCTTTGGCCGCGCCCCAACCCGGTCCATGTAGGCGCGGATATTCGGATAGGCGGCGAGATCGACCTTGAGCGGGTTGGCCCAGCGAAGGATCGTGAAGGCATAGGCGTCGGCGGCCGAGAAGCGGTCGCCGGCGAGAAACTGGCGGCCGGCAAGCTCCTTGTCCAGCCAGGCGAGTCGCGGCGCGAGCTTCTCCTTGATCACCTGCTTGGCGTCATCGGAGAACTTCGGATTGAAGAGCGGCCCGAACCCCTTGTGCAGCTCCGAGGAGACGAAGGTCAGCCATTCCTGGTAGCGGTAGCGCTCCATGCCGCCGGCGGCCGGCGCCAGCCCGGAATCGGGCTTCTGGTCGGCGAGATAGCCAACGACGTTGGCGGCTTCCGTCAAGACCTCGCCGTTGTCGAGGCGGATCGCCGGCACATAGCCCTTCGGGTTGATCGCATAGAAGTCGCCGCCGTCCGCCGTCTTCTTGGCGGCGAGATCGACCTTGACGAGGTCCAGGGCCAATCCCGCCTCGCGGCCGACAATATGCGGAGCGAGGGAGCAGGCGCCGGGAGCGTAATAGAGTTGCATGTGAGGACTCCTTGTTGAATCGAGGGGTAGATACGTTGCGGACGGCGTGTTCGCTTACGCGGCGAGTGGGATCTGGCGGGCCAAGTGGCCGCCCTTAGCCCGGATAAACGCTTCGAGCCGCGCCGGGTAACTCGGCGTCACCGCGGAAGCCACGGACGGCCTCGCCGCGAGATTGGCGCGCCAGGCGGCCAATCTCGGCAGGCCCGAAAGGATGCCGAAATCGCCGATCCGGTCGAAGACGTCGAAGTAGCGGAAGACGGGAGCGAAGACCGCGTCGACCAGCGAGAAGCGCTCGCCGGCGAAGTAGGGGCCGTCGCCGAGCTCGGCCTCGAGCCGCTCGAACTTCGTGCGCAGCGCCGATGTCTTGGCATCGAAAGTCGCCGCGTCCGCGGCGGTGTAGAATCCCCAGAGGTCGGCGAGGATCGTCGAACCGAATTCCATCCAGGCGCGATGCCGGGCGCGGGTCAGCGGCTCCGAAGGATGCAGCGAATGCGGCTCCGTTTCCTCGAGATATTCAACGATGGCCGCCGATTCGAAGAGAACCTCGTCGCCGACCTTGAGGAGCG
>JACCSN010000766.1 GCA_013812985.1 Hyphomicrobiales bacterium
GATGGAGAAGCGCTGGGGCGTCCTGTTCCAGTTCGGCGCCCTCTTTTCCGCCCTGACCGTGGCGCAGAACGTCGCCGTGCCCATGCGTGAGTTCCTCGACCTTCCCGATCAGCTCGTCCACGGCCTCGCCAGGCTGAAGATCGAGCTTGTCGGCCTCCGCGCCGGAGACGGCGACAAATACCCGGCCGAGCTCTCCGGCGGCATGATCAAGCGCGCCGCGCTCGCCCGCGCTCTGGCGCTCGACCCGGAAGTCCTTTTCCTCGACGAGCCGACCGCCGGTCTCGACCCGATCGCCGCTTCCGCTTTCGATGCGCTGATCGAGGATTTGCGAAACACTTTGGGCCTGACGGTGGTCATGGTAACGCATGACCTCGACACGCTAAGCGCAATCGTCGATCGCGTCGCGGTCATCGGCGACAGGCGCGTCCTGGTCGCCGGCGACCTCGACGCGATGCGCCGCTTCGATCATCCCTGGGTGCGAAGCTATTTCGGCGGCGAGCGCGCGCGGGCGGCTTTCGGGTAGGCGCATGGAAACCAAGGCGAACACCGCTCTCATCGGGGCCTTCACGCTGGTCGTGCTGGCGCTTGGATTCGTGTTCATCTACTGGCTGGCGCGCGGCAGCGAGACGACGGCGACCACGCCGCTCACCGTGATCTTCGAGGACCCGGTGACCGGCCTCTCCACCGGCAGCCAGGTCGTCTTCAACGGCATCAAGGTCGGCGATGTGAAAAGCCTCAACCTCGATCCGGACAACCCGAAGGTCGTCATCGCCACCCTTCACGTGCAGCCGCTCCGCTCCATCAAGACGGACACGCAGGTCACCCTCGGCTTCCAAGGCCTGACCGGCGTCGGCTATGTCGAGATGGCCGGTGGATCGCCGACGCTGCCGCCGATCTGGGAAGCGATGCCGCAGCCGACGATCACGGCGGCGCGGTCGAGCATGCAGGACCTCCTGGCCGGCGCCCGCACCATCCTGGCCCGCACCGACGAGACGTTGCAGTCCGTCGAGAGGCTCGTCTCGCAGAACACCGACGACATCTCGCAAGCCATCCGCGACGTGCGGGGCTTCACCGGGGCCCTGGCGGAAAATTCCGACAACGTCGCCGAGTTCCTGAAGCAGGTCGCCGCCGCGTCCGCCGGCATCGCCGACGCTACGGCCAAGCTGCAGGGCATTGTCGGCCGCAGCGAGGCGTTGATCGCCGCGGTGGATCCGGCGCTGGTCCGCAGCACGCTCGCCAGCGTCGCGACGGCGATTGAGGGCCTTGCGTCCCAGTCGGAGCGCTTCAAAACCATCGCGGAGCGGACGGACGCCATCACGGCTGATCTCCAGGGTTTCTCGCAGCACCTGCCGGCGCTCGGGGAAAAAGCCGACGCGCTGCTGGCCGCCGTCGATCCGAGGAAGGTGATGAAGACGCTCGACGATGTGAACCAGTTCACCACGGCGCTCGCCGGCGCCAGCGACGACATTGACGCCATCATGGTCGACGCGCGCGCCGTCGCGACCCGCTTCAAAGGCCTCGGCGACCGCGCCGATTCGCTGATGACGAAGCTGGACAGCATGGCCGGCCAGGGGACCGGCGGCATCCTGGAGGACGCGCAGGCGACGCTCGCCGCGATCCGCGGCGCTGCCGATAGTTTCAACGCCCAGGTCGCGGTGCTCGGCGGCGGCCTGGGCGAATTCAGCGGCCGCGGCCTGCGCGACTTTCAGAACCTCGTCGCGGAAGGCCAGCGGACGATCTCCCGCCTCGACCGCGTCATCTCCGACCTTGAACAGAATCCGAGCGGGCTCCTCTTCGGCGGGCAGCCCGTGCCGGAATACAATAGTCGGCGCCGCTAGCTTGAGGTCAGAGCGTGAGTGAACCGGATCGTCAACTTTCGCGCGCGGGCGTTTTCGCGCGGGCCCTTCCGCCGCTTCTCGCCGCCGCGCTCGCCGCCTGCACCACGATCCTGCCGCAGACGCCGAACGCTATTTACGACCTGACCGCGCCCGGCGAAATCTCCGACCGGCAAGGCACATTGCAGGTGCTCGTCCCGGAGCCCTCGGCGCTGCAGGCGCTCGACACCGACCGCATCGCCGCCCGCCCGATCCCGTCCCAATACGCCTACCTGCCGGGCGCGGTGTGGAGCGACCGCCTGCCAAAACTCCTGCAGACGCGGCTCGTCCAGACCCTGCAGAACAGCGGCCGCGTACGCGCCGCCGCCGTGCCGGGGCAGGGGCTGTTGATCGACTACCAGATCGTAATGGACATCCGCGCCTTCGAACTGACCGGCGAGGGCGCGGTGGCGGAGTTCGGCGTCAAGGTCATGGACGACAGCAGCGGCAGGATCGTGCGCTCGCAGGTGATCCGGCAGGTCGTGCGCGTCGCCGCGACCGACAGCAACAACGTCGTGGTCGCGCTCGACGCGGCGATGGACAAAGCCTTCCTCGAGATCGCCGGCTGGGCGCTCGGAGGGCGGTAAGGAACGGTGGCGCGCTGAAATCTACCCCAGCCGCCCCGCCGCATGCGCCAGCATCGTATAAACCTTGCCGGTGTCGGAGGTCAGGTACATGCGCGAGACGCTTGGATCCTGGTCGTCGCGCGACACCTGGGCGAGCAGGCGCTCGAAATCGGCGATGTAATTGTCGACCGCCTGGCGGAAGTCGGCGTCGCGCTCGTATTTGCGGCGCAGCTCGTCGAAGGTCTTCTGGCCCTGCATGGTGTAGAGCCGCCGGGTGAAGACGTTCCGCTCGCCGCGCTTGTAGCGGTCCCACAGCTCGACCGATGCCTCGTGGTCGATGGCGCGGGCGATGTCGATGGAGAGCGAATTCAGCGATTCGACGACCTGCGCCGGCGAACGCTTGCCGGTCGCCGGGGGCTCCGCGACGGGCTCGGCCGGGCGCGGCGGCTCCGGACGCGCCTCGCTCTCGCTGGACGACGCCCGGCGCAGGAGATCGGCGACCCAGCCGCGGCTCTCGCCGTTGCCGCTCTTGGCC
>JACCSN010000113.1 GCA_013812985.1 Hyphomicrobiales bacterium
GCAAAGGGACCGGGTGCGGCGCCTGCGGAGGGACCGGCGAGGAGACGCTGGATCTGTTGAGGATCCCGGACGCCCGGATGCGCGAGATCCGCGGCAACCGCATCGCGATGATCTTCCAGGATCCCGGCAAGGCGCTCAATCCGGGGCTCACCATCCGCAATCAGATCGCCGAGGTCTTTTTCCAGCACCGGACCGCGGAGATCCTGGACGCCGCCGGCGTCAGCGCTTCCAGCCACGATCCGGGTGCGCTGCTCCTCCGCCGGCAGGCTGGCCAGAAGTCGCGGGTCCTGGAACGCATCCTGCTTGCCGCGCCGCCCTTCCGGGCCGGCCGCGAACGAATCGACGCGGTCGTCGACGGGCTAATCGCGGAGGCCTTGGCCGAGACGCAGATCCCCAATCCGCGCAAGGTGATGGAGCGCTATCCGCACGAGCTTTCCGGCGGCATGCGGCAGCGCGTCATGATCGCCCAGGCGCTTGCCTGTAATCCGGATCTGCTGATCGCCGACGAGCCCACCACGGCGCTCGACGTGACCGTGCAGGCGCGCATCCTGGAGCTCATCCGCGAATTGCAGCAGCGCCGCCAGACGGCGGTGCTCTACATCAGCCACGACCTCTCGCTGGTGCGCCGCATCTGCGACCGGGTCGCCGTCATGTATGCCGGCCGTATCGCCGAGATGGGGCCAGCCGCGCGCATTTTCGAGAACCCGCTGCACCCTTACACGCGCGGCTTGCTGGCGGCGATCCCGAACGCGGCGACATCGCGGGGTCGGCTCGCCGCCATCGAGGGCACCGTGCCGGAGCTGGTCGACCCGCCGCATTCGTGCCGGTTCGCTGGGCGCTGCCCGCATGAGGTGGGTGTTTGCTCCGAGTATGATCCGCCTCTGGGCGTGGTGGTGGAGGGGCAAAGGGCAGCTTGCTTCATTCATCATGAGCCGCCCGCCGGATCGGGCGAGCGGCCGTCTTATGCACGGCGAACGCGATGAGCGCGGCGCTGGAACGTGAGCCGACGCTCGGAACATCGTCGGGCGACCTGATCCTCAGCGTGCGCGGGCTAGAGAAGCATTTTCCGATCAAGGAGGGGGCGCTCAGGCGCGTGGTCGGACAGGTACGCGCCGTCGACGGCGTGAGCTTCGACATCCGCCGCGGCGAGACGCTGGGGTTGGTCGGCGAAAGCGGCTGCGGCAAGACCACGCTCGGCCGTTGCGTCAGCGCCCTGAGCGACCCGACAGGGGGCGCGGTCTACTTCGGCCTGAGCGAAGCCGACCGCGACCGCCTCGACAGGTTGCGGAGCGACACCCTAGCAACCCCGGACGAGGCAACACCAAGAGAGCTGGCGGAATTGGAGCAGCGGCACCGCATCGATCTCTTGCGCGGCCAGGATTGGCGCCGCTACCGGCGCAACTGCCAATTCGTTTTCCAGGACGCCTTCGCATCGCTCAATCCGCGCCACCTCGTCAAGGATATCGTCGGACGCCCGCTCAAGGTCTATCGCGAGGCGTCCGGCGCCGACCTGACGGAGCGGGTCGTCGAGCTGCTCGAGCAGGTCGGTATGGGGCGGCAGCATCTCTACCGCTACCCGCATCAATTCTCGGGCGGTCAGCGTCAGCGTATCTCGATCGCCCGCGCCCTGGCGCTCCATCCGGACCTGATCGTGCTCGACGAGCCGACCAGCGCGCTCGACGTGTCCGTGCAGGCGCAGATCCTGAACCTCCTGCACGATCTCCAGAAGGAGCGGAACCTCGCCTACCTGTTCATCACGCATAATCTCTCGGTCGTCCGGCACATGGCCGACCGGATCGTTGTCATGTACTTGGGCAAGGTGGCCGAGGCGGGCGACACCGCGTCGATCTTTGAGCGGCCTAACCATCCCTATACGGAAGCCTTGCTGGCGGCCAATCCGGATCTGGCCGACGATCCGGAAGCCGGGATGCGGACGCTGGAGGGATCGGTCCCCGATCCCGCCCGGCCACCGCAAGGCTGCCGCTTCCACACGCGCTGCCCGTATGTCACGCCGATCTGCGGGTGGGAGGTGGATGACGTCGTCCGCTGGCTGGAAAACAACGAGGGCATGTTCAATGCCTTGTCAGGCGTGACGCGGATGAGCCCATTCGAGGCAGAGCTGGGGTTCGACGACGAGAGGTCCGCGGCCCGTTTCGCTTCGGCCCTCCGCTCCGACTCGGTGCCCATCCCGATGCGGGCGGCTATGGAGGAACTCGCATGCAGCGAGCGCGCCGTGCGCATCCGCTTCACCGAAGTGCCTGAGGTCGAACTTACCAAGCGAGGACACGACCACGTGGCGGCATGCGTCCTAGACAGCCTGCCCGGCCGTGGAGAGTTCGGCCGGCGCCAGGCAGGCGACGATCAGCAGCAGTCGGCCGCCCGCTGAACCCGGCTTCATGAGCAGAGGCGCCAGCCCGCCGGTCACGCCTTGCTGCGCTTGCGCTGCCGGTATTGGTCGACGACCACGGCGGCGATGATGATGATCCCCTTGATGATGTCCTGATAGAAGGCGTCGACCCGCAGGAACGTGAAGCCGGAGATCATCACGCCGAGGATGAGCGCGCCGATCACCGTGCCGACGATCTTGCCCTGCCGCCTGAAAGCGACACGTCGGGCGCGCGTTCACTATATCAATTCTTCAGACAAAGTTCGGCTCATCAGACAAAGCTCGGATTGCCGCGGACGCCGCTTTTTACGCCGGTGATGAGCGAGACGATTTCGTTGCCGTCGGTCTTTTTCGCCTCCACGACGCCGACAATCCGTCCCCGGCGGAACACCCAGATCTTGTCGACAAGATCAAACACTTGCCGCAGGTTATGGCTCACCAGGATAAGGGGGATTCCCTTTTTCTTCAGATTCTTGATGATGTTCTCAACCTGCGCGGTTTCCTGCACGCCCAACGCCGCCGTCGGTTCATCCATGATGATCAGCTTGGAGGCGAAGCTGGCGGCGCGGCTAATCGCAACGCATTGCCTCTGTCCGCCGGACATGTGCCTGATCTTGCTTTTCAGATCCGGGATCTTGATGCCGGTTCGCTCCAAGGCGTCCATGGACCTCTGCAGCATTTTCCTTTCGTTGAGAAAACTGAATGGCCCAAGATTGAAGTATATTTCCTCCCGGCCAAGGAAGATGTTCGAAGGAACGTCCAGGTCGTCGGCCAGCGCGAGGTTCTGAAACACGGTCTCGATTCCCACTTCCCGCGCTTCCAGCGGGCCGGTGAATTCGACCAGCTCTCCGTCAAAGTGGATTTGTCCGGCGGTAGGCCGTTCGACGCCGGTGATCTGGCGCACGAAGGTCGACTTGCCGGCGCCGTTGTCGCCGACGATGGCGACATGCTCGCGATCGTAGAGAACGAAATCCGCGCTCTCCAGGGCATGCACGCCCCCATAATGCTTCGTCAGCCCTTCAGTGCTCAGAATGACCCTTGGTTCATCGTGGGCCAATGCGGGACCCTCCCTTGTCTTGCATTCGGCCGCCTCGCCGCCGCTGGCGGTCCTCCCGATCAACTTTTCAGAGCTCGCTTCTTCTGCCTGTAGACGTCGGCGACGACCGCGACCACGATGATCACCCCCTTCAGCATCTCCTGATAATAGGCGTCGAGCCGCAGGAACGTGAAGCCCGAGATGATGACGCCGAAGATGAGCATGCCGATGACGGTCCCGACGATCGACCCGCGCCCGCCGGCCAGCGACGTGCCTCCGATTACCGCCATGGCGATGGCGTCGAGCTCGTAGACGATCCCCATGCCGGCCTGCGCGGTCAGGCCGCGGGCGGCGAGCGCGATTCCAGCAAGAGCGGCCAAGAGGCCGGCGATTGCATAGACGAGGATCAGGTGCCGCTCGACGTTGATGCCGGAGACGCGCGCCGCCTCGGCATTCGAGCCGATAGCGTAGGTGTGCTTGCCATATTTCGTGTATTTCAATGCGATCTGAAAGAGGACGGCGATGGCGAGAAAGATGAGGACCGGCATCATCCCTTTGCCGATCGCGGCGAAGCTTTCGGTGGGGAAGGACACCGGTTGACCCTTCGTGTACCATTTGGCGATCCCGCGCGCGGTCACCATCATGCCGAGCGTCGCGATGAAAGGCGGGATCTTTGTGTAGGCGATGAGAGCGCCGTTGATGATGCCGGCGGCAAGTCCGAACGCGAGGCCGACCGCGACCGGAACGATCACCGGCAGGTCGGTGAGCTCCGGATAGACGGCGCGGGGATAGGTGCTGACCTGTGCGAAACTCATCGCGATCATGGCGGTTGCGCCCACAATCGATCCCGACGACAGGTCGATGCCCCCGGTGATGATTACCTGGGTCATCCCAACGGCGATAATTCCGACCACCGAGACCTGTAGGATCATGATGGCGAGACGCTGGCTGTTGAACAGGAAGCTCTGCCCCTGAAAGATCCAGCCGAGCGCCTCGAAGATGAGCGCGATGGCAACGAGCC
>JACCSN010000818.1 GCA_013812985.1 Hyphomicrobiales bacterium
GATCACGCCAGCGGAAGCGGTGCCGTTCGGCCAATTCACCTATTACCTCTCGGCCAACCTGTTCGAGCGGCTCCGGATCGAGAAGCTTTCGGCTGAAAGCGGCCGATTTTTTCGATTGCTGAGGCAACAGGCCGGAGGAGAGCCATGCCGGAACGCCCGCATGACAATGGCCGCGCAACGTTGAGCGGGGAAGAGCAAAGCGCCGGAACCGGCCTGATCAGCGATCTCGCGCTCATCGGCGACCGCCGCACCGCCGCCGTTCTCGATCGCCGCGGCAATATCGTCTGGTACTGTCCGGGCCGCTTCGACCGGCCGAGCCTGTTCGCTTCTCTTCTAGGCTCCGACGCCGGCGCGTGGTCCATCCATCTTCCCGGCGCCAGGCCGGGCGCGCGCCGCTATATCGGCGACAGCGGCATCCTGGAAACCCGCCTCGACACGCAAGCCGGCAATCTCGTCATCACCGACTGGATGCCGGCGGGGCGTGACGTACCGGTCGGCGCGCTCTGCCGGCGCTTCTCGGCAGCGCCGGAAGCTACCCGGATCGAGCTGACGGCACGGCCCGATTACGGCCGGCGAGAGGCACGGCCGGTGAATGCCGGCGGGGCGGTCAAGCTGGACGGCGGCGCCCATCATTTCTACGCCTCGCATCCGGTGGTGATCGAGGGCCAGACCGTCGCCTTCACGCTTCCCAAAGGCGAGCCCGGCTGGGCCGTGCTGTCGGACTCCGTTCTGGCCGCGCCCGAGCCCGCCGATCTCGCCCGCTGGCTTGGCGCCACCATCGCGCACTGGCGGAAGCTTTCCGGCATGGCCTGCTACTCCGGCCCATACGAGCGCGAGGTCGCCGCTTCGTTGCGGGCGATCCGCCTGCTTTGCCACGAGGAGACGGGCGGAATCATCGCGGCGGCAACGACGTCGCTGCCCGAGATCGTCGGCGGACCCGCGAACTGGGATTACCGCTATGTCTGGCTGCGCGACGCCGGCATGATCGTCAGCGCGCTGACCCGGCTCGGCGGCGGCATCACCGAAGGCGAGCGCTATCTCGATTTCATCTGCGGCGCGCGCGGCAGTTCGTCGTCCTACCCGCTGGCGGTTTTCACCACCCTCGACGGCAAGATGGCGCCGGAGGAAACATGCCTCGGTCATCTCGCGGGGTATCGCGCCAGCCGCCCGGTGCGGATCGGCAACGGCGCCCGCGATCAGATGCAGCTGGACGCCTTCGCCAATGTTCTGCTTGCCGCCAAGCTGATCTATCGCCGCTCCAATCGACGGCCGCATTGGGACACGGTGGAGGAGATCGCGGATTTTCTTGTCGAGCATTGGCAGGAGCCCGATCATGGAATCTGGGAGGAAAAGCCCAAGCGGCAGTATACCGCGAACAAGGTGATCGCCGCCTGCGCGCTCGCCTCCGCCGCCGAATTCTCGGCCGACACGGCGCAGATCGAACGCTGGCGCGGCGCAGCCGGCGACATCCGGGCCTTCGTCGCGGAGAATTGCCTGACGGCCGAGGGCGCTTATGCCGCCGTCGCCGGCGGGCAGGATGTGGATGTGACGGCGGCGCTCTTTCCGGTGTGGGACTACAGCAGGCCGGACACCCCGGAAATGCTGTCCACGATGGACTCTCTTGAGAAGAACTGGTCCTGGAAGGGTCTGCTCTACTGGCGCCGACTCGAATGGGACGATTCGCGCCGCGAAGGGGTCTTTCTCGCCGGCGCCTTCTGGGTGGCGCAGTATTGGGTGATGCGGGGCGATCTGGAGCGGGCGGGGCGCATCATCGACGCGGCGCTCGCCTGCGCCAACGATTTGGGCCTGTTCGCCGAGGAAGCAGATCCGATCGCCGGTCTCATGCTGGGCAACATTCCGCAATCCTTCGTGCACGCCGCCTTCGTCGGCGCGGCGATCGACCTGAAGGCGGCGCTGGAAATCACACCGGCTCTTGAAGGAGACAAGCCATGAGCGACGCACTGAGGGACAGGATCGCCGTCGTCACCGGATCGGATTCCGGCATGGGCCAGGCCATCGCCGAAGCGTTCGCGCGGGAGGGCGCC
>JACCSN010000819.1 GCA_013812985.1 Hyphomicrobiales bacterium
TACCCAGTGGGGGCTGATGCTGGCGGTGTTCTGCGTCAGCCATGTCCCGGCGCTCCTCACCCTCGACATAGCGGGGTTCGAGGGGCGCAATCTGCTCCTCATCGCCTTCCTGGTGCTGGTCGTGCAAACGAGCGACGTGCTCCAGTATATCTGGGGCAAGCTCCTCGGCCGCCGCAAGATCGCACCTGAACTCTCGCCTTCCAAGACCTGGGAGGGCTTTCTCGGCGGCGTCGGCTCGGCGACACTTCTCGGTGCCGCGCTGTGGTGGATCACGCCGTTCTCGCCGTTCGAGGCCGGACTGATGGCGCTCGCAGTCACCCTGATGGGCTTCTTCGGCGGGCTGGTGATGTCGGCGATCAAGCGCGACCGCGGCGTCAAGGATTGGGGCCACATGATCGAGGGCCATGGCGGCATGCTGGACCGACTCGATTCGGTGATCTTTGCCGCGCCGGTGTTCTTTCACCTCACGCGGTATTTCTGGGCGGCGTGAGAGCGCTGGAGCACGCGAACCAGAATGGATGCACTATGCTGGAATCGAACCGCACCGGTCGTTGATTGCTGCTGTCACGGCATCGGTTCTGATGCCCTCGACGGCCAAAGCGGACGATTTCTACACCGACAGTCTTGGCAGCGCGACCGCCAGTATCCGAGCGGCGCGATCGAAGCTCTAAGCGCCGTATTCCAGACCCATCAAAAGCCCGGGAACCCGCCGAATTTGATGGTGACGTGCCCGGAAACAGCGTCGAGATCCAGGTCACCGTTGCGTTCCGTGAAGGGACGTCCGAGGAGAAATTCCGCGTCGCCGAAATCGTAGTGCCGGTATTGAGCACCGACGATGATGTTGGGCGTCACACCATAATCGACGCCGGCGCCGCCCATCCAGCCGAAGGAAGTTTCGTGGTCGTCGGACGAGGCCGGCCCATCTCTCTGCCCGGCTCCGAACTCGGCGCCGGAGACGCCGCCGGTTCCATAGATCATGAAGCGGTTCGCCGCGAGGCCAAGCCTCACAGCGGCTGAGCCGAAGACCTCGATCTGACCGAAGACTTCGCCGGCGGCGTCCGAGGCAGGCTCGCGGCCGTCGACATCGGACCAATTGGCCTCAACCTCGGCGCCGACGACCAGCCAATCCCATTGTCGCTGATAGCCGAGGATACCGCCGACGAAAGCACCATTCAGGTCGCTCTCCTGGTCGAGGCCAGCGCCGTCGTCGACACTCAGCCCTGCCCAGCCCCAGCCGCCCTGATGTCCAATATAGAGTCCGGACCAGTCGAAGTCGCTCGACGGCGCTTCGACGATCGGCTCGAGTGCTGCGGGATCGGCGGCGAAAGCCGTCGTTGCGAGCAGCGCCACCGCGGCGGCAGAGATGAGGAGACGCGGCATGCAAAGCCCCATTGGCAATAGGCAAGATCTTACCAATAGCGCAGCTCGCGCCGGCCGCCTGTCTCAATTGCGCAACGCGTCGGATTCTTCATCTATGGATTAGGACGCTTCCCTTCGGCGCACGGCGCATCTTTACTGGCCTTTCCACGAGTCGGCATTCGCTCATTCGAAGAGGTTGCGCACGTTGCGGGTTGCGATGATGGTCTGCGCTTCGGCGAGGTTCCCACCGGCGGATTGCACGATCCGCAGGAATTCCGCCTCTTGTAGACGTACTTCCAGACGTGGCGGTATATCTGCGCACGCCAGCGGTCGAGGCGCTCGGAGCGCTCATGCTGGAAAGCTGCCCGTGCGCTGCACTAAACTCCCTCCACCGGCATTCGCGCCCGGCGTAGCGGCTCCGCCTCCGTGAAGATCAGGCGGCGGCGAAAGGCGACCGGGCTCTCGGCGATGAGCAGAGCCTTCATCCCTCGATCGGCGTGGTGAAATAGGGCCGGCGCAGGAAGCGGGAGCGGTCGTCCGTCCACGCCGGGACAGCCAAGTTCCAGCGCAGGGCCAGATGCTCGCCGACCGCGCCGAGAAAGGCATGCTCCTCCGGGCTCGGGAGAGCCTCGGGCACCTCGGCGATCAGCGCCGCCGCAGCGCCCACCCGCAGCTCGCGATAGAACTCGTCGAGGAACTCGCGCAGGAGCAGGCTATAGCTGTACCCCGCCTTGCGGCGGCTGGCGACCTCGGCCAAGGTATGCGGGCGGGTCATTCCCTTTGTCATTCGTTGACTGGCCCTTAAAGCGCCAGAGTTCGCGGACGCCTAGCCGGAGCCGACCGCTAATCGTGGCTTCGGGGTAGAAGTCGGCTGCAAATGCGATTGCTTCGTCGGGCGTTTCCAGTCCGACCACGTCGAGCAGGCCGATGATATCCGGTAAGGTACCCGCGGAACAACGCATGATGGTTTCGAACTCCGTCGACATTGGGGCTCAGATACATGCGCACGCCGTCGTTCAGCCAATCGGCGGCCCACCCCCGGCGCGCGGCGATCGCGCCGGCAAGCCGGTCGACAAGGCCCTGGTCGCTTGCGGCAACCGCATCGATGTCCCGCGTGCTCACGCGAAAATTGGACGCGAGCATAAGGGCCGAGCCGCCGTAAACGGCCAGATCGATGACCTTGCCCTCGCCGCGGGCAAGCAGCCCGAGTTCCATGAAGGCGTCGTGAAGGGCAGCGGCAGTCAGCATCTGTCCAGGAGCTCAGCCGCATCATATTGCAATTTCGTACCCAGATCAGCGTCTCGCATTATTTTATGGCTTGGCTAACAATCGCCCGCCGCGCCAGAGTGCGCGTCATCGGCTGCAGCGCTGGCGCGGCCCAAGGGAGGTTCGTCATGAGACGCACGTTGCATGGCATTCTGGCTGCGGTGACCGCCGCCTCGATGTCCTCGGCCGCTTTCAGCCAGGAAATGCTGAACGCGGTCGGCCCCGGCGAGGGCCAGGTCGATATCGTCGCCTGGCCGGGCTATATCGAGCGCGGCGAGACCGACCCCAACTACAACCGGGTCACCGATTTCGAGGATAAGACCGGCTGCAAGGTCAATGTGAAGACCGCCGGCACGTCCGACGA
>JACCSN010000822.1 GCA_013812985.1 Hyphomicrobiales bacterium
ACGCGCTGCTGCTGTCCGCCCGAGAGTTCGCGGGGCCGCCGTTCCAGAAGATGCGCCATGCCGAGGAGCTCGGCCGCGGCCAGGACCTTCTTGTCGATCTCCGACCTGGGCAGTTTCCGCATCTGCAGCGGGAACGCGAGATTCTTGTAAACAGTCTTGTTGGGATAAAGCGCGTAGTTCTGGAAAACCATGGCGATGTCCCGGTCCTTGGGATCCAGGTCGTTCACCAGCCGGTCGCCGATGAAGATGTCGCCGCTTGAGATCGGGACCAGCCCGGCCACGAGGTTGAGCGTCGTGGTCTTGCCGCATCCCGAAGGTCCGACCAGCGCCACGAACTCCCCGTCTTCGACAGTCAGCGAGACGTGGTTCACGGCGACGAAACCGCCATAGTTCTTGACCACTTCGTGCAAAACGATCTGTGCCACGAGGATACTTCCCTCAGGATTTGACGGCACCCTCGGTCAGGGCGCGTACGAAGTATTTCTGCAGAACGAGGAAGAGTACGACCACCGGCACGCTCATCAAAAACGTCGCCGCCATCAGGCCCGGCCAATCTGTTGCGAATTCGGAAAAGAACCGCTGGATTCCGACCGGCAGGGTCATCTGATCCTCCCTCGAAAGGAAGGTGTTGGCGTAAATATACTCGTTCCAGGCCCCGATGAAGGAATAGATCGAGGTGGCGATGATCCCCGGAGTGGACAGCGGCATGACGATGTAGATGAAGGCCTGAAACCGCGTCGCTCCGTCGATGCGGGCCGCCTGTTCGAGTTGGATCGGAATGTTGTCGTAGAAACCCTTGAGCAGCCAGATGGCGAGCGGCAGACCGAAGGTTAGGTAGGTCAGGACCAGCGAGCCGTGCGTGTTTACCAGTCCCAGCCAGCGCATGAGGATGAACAGCGGCACGAGGAAGATCACCGCCGGGAACATGTTGCGGAGCAGAACCGAGAAGAACAGAAAGGTCCGGCCAGGAAAGCGGAAACGCGAGAAAGCGTAGGCTGCTGGAACAGCAACAATCACGGCAAGAATCGTTGTCACCAACGAGACGTAAAAGCTGTTCCAGAAATAGCGCAGGAAGCTCCGTCCGACCCTGTTGGAGGGGTCGAGCAGCTTGACGTAATTCTCCAAGGTCGGCTCTGACGGCCACCAACGTGGCGGATATTGCATGGCCGCGAACTGCGATTTCACTGAAGTGAGGACCATCCAGACCATGGGAAGTGCGGTGAAGAGTAACAGCAGGATAAGGACGATGCGCCCCGCCCAACGCCAGCCGTCAACCCGGGCGCGGACGGGGGGTCGCCGCGGCCCCGCCATGGGAGGACTCATGCTCCCGCTCTCCTCGCGTCGCCGCGGGTCAGCGCCTTCACATAGAAGTAGCCGATCGCCATCATGATCAGGAACAGGAGCACGGAATACGCCGAAGCGACGCCCCAGCGCTGCCGTCCGAAGGCAAGCTGGTAGATCTGTGTGATCCATATATCGGAGGAGCCGGCCGGCCCGCCGCCCGTCATGATCCACGGGATGATGAATGAGTTGAAGTTGGCGACCAGGAGCAGGAGCACGGTGACTGTCGACACACCGGAAAGATGCGGAAAGGTCACGTGCCAGAACGACTGCCATCTATTCGCACCGTCGACCTGGGCGGCGCGCAGCAACTGATCGGGAACCGTCTGGAGCCCGGCCATCAGCATGATCATGGCGAATGGAAATTCCCTCCAGACGTTGACCACGATCAGGGAGGGAAGCGATGTCGTCGTATTGTCCAGGAAGTTGATCGGCTGATCCGTCAGCCCGAACTGCACGGCAAGCGCGCCGATCACGCCAAAATCGGAATGGTAGAGCCATTTCCAGACGTAGGAGGCGGCCACAGCACTCACCACCCAGGGAATGAGAAGCACGGCGCGCAACACGCCGCGACCGGCAAACTCGCGGTGCAGCGCTAGTGCGGCGGCCAGACCAAGGAGGAATGCAAAGATCGTCGAGAAAACGGTCCAGATGAGCGTTTGCAAGGTGACCTTCCAGAATCCTGGGCTCCAGAGGATCGTGACGTAATTATCCAGACCAATGAAGGTCGCCTCGCGTAACTGGAGACTTGGGGGCGTGCTGTAAAACGAAAGCTCTACGGTGTAGTAGATCGGATAGGCGATGACGATCAGCATCACCACCAGCGCCGGCAGCACATAGAGGTAGTCAGACCGATGCTTCCAGCCACGATAGAAGATACTCGTGCGGTCGCGGATTGCCGACGGGGCCGTGGAATCGGGGATCTGGCCCGTTAGGGTGCTCATCTCTCGCGCTTTGTTTGAGGACGGCCCGGCCAGAGCCGAAGAGCGCTGGCCGGACCGCATCGTTCGCTGGTCTACAGACCGCCGCCGACCAGTTTCTCGACTTCAGCTGCCGCGTGGGCGGCCGCTTCGTCCACCGTCATGGTGCCTGTGAGCGCGTTCTGCATCATGTCGGGCACGATGATGTTCATGATCTCGGGCGCTTCGGGGATCACCGGGAAGGGAACACCGCTGGGCAGCATCGAGGTGGTGACATCGAGGAACTTGGTCTCCTCGAGCCGCTGCTTCATCCACTCCGTCTTGAAGCCGCCGAGATGTCCCGGATTGGAGGTGACCCAGCTCAGCTTAGTCGACCATTCGGGGCTGGTCCACATGCAGATCAGCGCCTTGGCCGCCTGCTCGTCGAACTCGCCCTCGACGTATTCCGGCTTGACCATGTGGATGTTTGAGCCGCCGAACACGACGGCGCGGCGCCCCGGACCCTCGGGGATCAGGCCGTAGCGCATGTTGGCCACGACCTCGTCGGCGACCTCCTTGTCGGCCCCGGTCGCCTTGCCTGCCAGATCGAGCATCTTCGAATACTCGGCTGGGTGCGCGATCATCATGGCGAGCTGGCCGGCGATGAAGGGCGCCTGGTTCTCGGCCTGCGTGTTGGTGAGCGCGGAAGTCGGCGCCGACTTGTCACGGACATACATGTCGTGGGCGGCCTGGAGCGCCTGCTTGGATTCGGCGCTGTTCAGCTCGACGGTCTTGTAGCTGGGATTGTCGCGGGCCTCGTCGAGGGCGCCGCCGCCATACGCCCAAAGCATCGGCATGAAGCGGAAGGGGGTATTGCCGGCGTTCTGTTTGGCGACCAAGCCGTAGCCGGAAATTCCAAGCTTGTCCTTGATCTGCTTGGAATAGGCGACGACGTCATCCCAAGTGGCCGGCGGGTTCTCCGGATCGAGGCCAGCCTCTTCGAAGATCTTGGCGTTCCAGATGAATCCCATCGTCTCGTTGTTGGTCGGAATCCCGTAGGTCTCCCCTTCCCAGGTGACCGACTTCAGGGCGCCCGGCCAGAAGTCCGCGGTGGTATAGCCCACATCCTCGGGGCCGAGCGGCTGCAGATATCCTTTTGCGGCGAACTCCACGCCGCCCAGGATCTGCAGGCGGATTACCATGGGCACCGCATTGCCGAGGAGTGCGGTGCGGAACTTGTCCAACATCTCGTTGTAATGAATGCTTTGTGCATCGGCTTCGATGTTCGGGTACGCGGCCTTGAAGGCGTCCCAGAACGCCTTGTCCATATCATGCGTGATTTGCGGCTCGGCTTCCGTCGGGCCCTGGTACCAGTAAGTCACCCGGCCCTTGTAGTCATTGGGGACGACTTTCCCGCAATCGGCCGCAGTGTCGTATTTTTGGGTGCCGGCGATCGACTTGACGTAATCCGGCGACCACTTTGACAAGTCCACGGGCGCTGTCGATTGGGCCAAGGCCGTGCCGGCCAAGAGCGTGGTTATCAGTGTCCCTGTGACTGATAGCCGATAGACCCGTCCGCACACGGACTGGTGACCTGGAATCGCCATTGAATTCTCCTCCCGATTAAAGCCGTCACGGTTTTCGGCCGCGCAGCCAGTTCTGTTTGAAAACCGGTTGCCCGGCCCCCAGCGCTGGGCGCTTTTCTTGTTCTTGGTTGCGGCGGCCGCTTCGGGTTCATCCGCACCCGGCAGAAACTTTCAAAGTCGAGGTTGTGTGTCAACCCGGAAAAACTATACACAATCCGGGTAGACACGTGTGCGGAGGGGCCGGTGCGCGGGCCGCCTTCAAGGTTTGGGCAGGGATGGCCAGCTTCACCGAATCGTTTGCCCCTTTCGGCGTAGAGAATACGGCCGTCTACGAGTTGATCCGGGACGACATCATTTCGGGCCGGCTCGCGGCCAATGAGCGCCTGGTGGTGGCTGATCTGGCCCAGCGGCACAACACTTCAACGAACCCCGTTCGCGAAGCCCTGCAGCAGCTGCGCGGCGAAGGCTTCGTGGTCGTCTCGCCCAACCGCGGCGCGCGCGTTCGCCCGATCGATCAGGATTTCATTCGTGACATTTACGAGATCGAGATGCTGATCGAGCCAGCCCTGACCCGGTGGTTCGTGGGCATGATCACCGAAACCGACCTCGTGGAACTCGAAAGCCTGCAAGCGGAGATCGAGGCCAATGATTTCGCTGATCCGGTTCGGCACACCGAACTTGATGCCGAGTTCCACGGGCGCATGTATTTCCGGCACTACAACCGTCACGCATTGGACCTCTGGTGGAAGCACCGTGAGATCCTTCATGCCATCAGCCGCAGGCACCCTGTGACGCTTGCACGCCGAGTCGCGGTCCTGAGCGAGCACCGGGAACTCCTCCACGCGCTGCGGGCCCATGACGAACACCGGGCCGCTGCGGTTGTTGCGCGGCATGTAGAGGGCTCAGGGCGCCACCTGCTTGAGCACATGCGGGTGGCGTCCCGCAGATCTCCTGCCGCAAGCGCAGCCTGAAAAGCGTCATAGGCGAGACAGAACGGGACCTCCCGGGCGGGAGCTCTTGGGGGCGCGTAGAAGAGAAGGAGACCTAATGAAAATCACCGACGTCAAGTGTGCCGTCATCGGCAAGAACCCGATCGTGCGCATTGTCACTGACGAGGGAATATCGGGCTATGGGGAGGCAGAGTCCTTCAAACCGCATCTCAGGCCGTCCGTTCTGCAGTTTCGCGACGCTCTGATCGGGGAGGACCCGACCAATGTCGAGCGCGTGATGCTGAAGATCAGGCAGCGCGGGGCGTTCAAGCCCTATGGAGCGGCCGTCAGCATCATCGAACACGCGCTCTGGGACATTGCCGGCAAGGCGGCCGGCGTGCCGGTGTACAAGCTCTTAGGCGGCAAGGTGCGGGACAAGGTCCGCACATATAACGGCTCCCTGCGTCTCCCAATGGGGGGAACCACCCCCGAGCACTACGCCGCGGACTGCAAGCGCATGATGGAGCTGCCGGAAGGTTTTGACATCATCAAACAAGGCATCGCGTTCCATTCTCCGATGAAGCGCGAGTTCGAGGGCTTCTATTACGGGATGCCACAGGCGAGCCCGTTCCACGGCGCCATGGATTCCGGGGTCATCACCGAACGCGGCATGAACCACATGATCGATTGTGTGGCCGCGATGAAGGAGGTCTTGGGAGACAAGGTCGCGCTCGCGCTCGATTGCGGCCCGGGCTGGATGCTGCCGGACGCCATCCGGTTCGCGCGAGCCGTGGAGAGGTACAACCTCCTCTGGCTCGAGGACATGCTGACCGGCGACTACGTGCCTTATGTCGATGCCGACATCTACCGCGAACTGACCGTTTCAACTTCAACTCCCATCCACACCGGCGAGCAGATCTACCTGCGCAACAACTTCAAGCAGCTCATCGAAAGCAAAGCCGTCAATGTCATCGGCCCGGATCCGGCCGATGTGGGCGGCATTGCCGAACTCAAGTGGATCGCCGAATACGCCCATCTTCACGGGATCCTTATGGCCCCGCACGGCACGGGTAACGGCGTTTTGGGTCTCGGCGCCCTGATTAATGTCTGCGCCACACTGCCCTCCAACTTCATCGCTTTCGAATACCCGAGCGGGACGGCGCCCTGGTGGTACGACATCGTCGAGGGTTTGCCGAAGCAGATCGTGAAGAACGGCATGATCGACGTGATCGACCGGCCCGGGCTTGGCGTCGACCTCATTCCCGAGGCCGCCAAGGAATACCTCCGCGAGGACGACACGTTTTTCGAATGAGGTTTTGGCGGCCGCGCTGGCCCGCTGCAGCGCATTGTCCACGCGCGTTGCCATCGGCACCGTTCAGCAGGCCGGAATCCGTCCGGATGATCGGGTCGGCCAGCTTGCCGCCCATGTAGCGCCGAACCGCTCTGTCATCGAAGACGTCGGGCCGGGTCCGCGCCCGCACGTCGTTGTGGTTGGCGCCGTTCCGCAGCGCCGCGAACATCGCGCGGTAGCCGCCGAAGTTCCATGTGACGCGCCCGTAGGGGATGAGGACGCTGGCTGACGATG
>JACCSN010000830.1 GCA_013812985.1 Hyphomicrobiales bacterium
TGGAGGCGTTCTGGCGCGAGGCGCTGTGGCTCGTGCATGACGACGTCGCCACGGCGGAAGAGATCGACGATGTGGTGCGCTATTCCTTCGGGCTCCGCTGGGCGCAGATGGGCACGTTCATGACATACCGCATCGCCGGCGGCGAGCCGGGCATGCGGCATTTCATGAACCAGTTCGGCCCGGCGCTGAAGTGGCCGTGGACGAAGCTCATGGACGTGCCGGACATGGACGAGGCGCTCATTGACAAGATCGTCGCGCAGTCGGACGCCCAGGCCGCCGGCCGCTCAATCCGCGAGCTGGAAAAGATCCGCGACGACAATCTCGTGGCGATCCTGCAGGCGCTCAGGGCTCAAGATCAGGGCAAGGGCTGGGGGGCGGGCGCGCTCCTCAAGCAATATGAGGATCGCCTCTTCGAGCGGGCTCACGAAGCGGCGGCGGGCAGGGCGCACGATCTCTCGCAGCCGCTGCGGCTGTTGGAGACAGAGGTGGCGCCGGACTGGACCGACTATAACGGCCACATGACGGAGAGCCGCTACCTGCAGGTTTTTGGCGATACGTCGGACGCGCTGCTGCTCTACGCGGGGGTCGACCGGGCCTACCGGGAGCGCGGCTTCTCCTATTACACGGTGGAGACGCACATCATGCACAAGCGCGAAGCGCGGGCTTTCGCGCCGATCCACACGACGACCCAGGTGCTCGCCGCCGACGACAAGCGGCTGCACGTCTTTCATGCGATCCACGATTCCGCCGCCGGTGAGGTGCTCGCCGCCGCCGAGCAAATGCTCCTGCATGTGGACACCAAGGCGCAAAAGGCGTGCGCGGCCGAGCCGGCCGTGATGGCGAGGCTGCGCGCGCTCGCCGACGCCCATGCCGCGCTTGAGCGGCCCAAGGATGCCGGGCGTGCGGTGGGGCAGGGGCGAAGCTAGTGGCGCGACATCGCCCCAGCCTGGAACCGCGCCTCTCCCAATGAGCATCGTGCATTTCATCGGCGCCGGCCCCGGCGCGCCCGACCTCATCACCGTGCGCGGCCTCAGGCTGATCGAGCGCTGCCCCGTCTGCCTCTATGCCGGCTCGCTCGTTCCGGCCGAGCTGGTCTCCGTCGCGCCGGCGGGCGCGCGCGTGCTCGACACCGCCGCCATGCACCTCGACGAGATCGTGGCGGAGATGGAATGCGCGGTCGGCGCCGGCCTGGAAGTCGCCCGCGTCCATTCCGGCGACCCGTCGCTTTACGGCGCCATCGCCGAGCAGATCCGGCGGCTAAACGCGCTGGGCATCCCCTATGACGTGACGCCGGGCGTGCCGGCCTTCGCCGCCGCCGCCGCGGCGCTGGGGCGCGAGCTGACCGTGCCGGAGGTGAGCCAGACGGTAATCCTCACCCGCACGGCGATGAAATCGTCGGCCATGCCCGACGGCGAGGACCTGGCGACGCTCGCCCGCTCGGGTGCGACGCTCGTCATCCACCTCTCCGTCCGCAACCTCCTCCATATCGAGCGCGAACTGGCGCCCCTCTATGGCGCGGACTGCCCGGTGATCGTCGCCTACCGCGTCGGCTGGCCGGACGAGAGCTTCATCCACGGCACGCTCGCCGACATCCGCGACAAGGTGCGGGCGGCGAAGATAACGCGGACGGCGCTGGTGCTGGTCGGGCGGGCGCTGGGGGAGACGGATTTTCGGGACTCGGCGCTTTACGATGCGGGGCATGCGCATGTGCTGAGGCCGCGGCGGAAAGTCTAATCACAACTTTCTTCCCATTTCGCTCGACTCAGGATTGCGAATCAGCTCATTTACGGCTGAGGAGTAACCAGCAGAGGTAGAAATGGCTTATCGCAAAAGAAAAGGTAAGGACACTTGGCATTGGTGCCGCAATTGCAGCAATTGGCCGACGACCGATTATGAGGAGAAGCCCACCAAACCGGTCTCTGGCGAACTTTGTAACGAGTGTCTTGGAAAGGACAAAGCAGGCACGTGCCAAAAGTAGGGTGATCCGTGATCGTAGGATCACGTTCTAGGGTGCTGCATCGATCACATGGGCAAACGACCCCATGATGCGGTCGCGGCGGAGGCCAATGCTGCCGAGCGGCGCGCCATCGGCGTTCTCGGCCTCAAACAGCCGCTCCCCGTCGCCCTCCTCGACGATGCTGGCGAAATGGAACTCGTGCGCTCGGAGCCGCCCGCTCCAGGGGAGGTCGCCAAGCGGCGTGAGCCGGCGGTAGCCGAGATGCAGTTTTCGCGCTGCGAAGCTCGTGGCGAGCGGCAGCAGGCCGAGCATCCGGTGCGTCTGGCCTTCGGCGTCGGTCAGGGTCTTGCCCAGAACCATGTAGCCGCCGCACTCGCCGTAGATGAGCGCGGCGCGCCGGGCGGCAGCGTTCATGCCGGCGTGGAATCCTGGGGTGGCGGCGATGCGGCCGGCGTGGAGCTCGGGGTAGCCGCCGGGGAGGAAGACGGCGTCGCAGTCTTCGGCGGGAGCTTGGTCGGCGAGCGGGGAGAAGAACGACAGCTCGGCGCCCTGATCGCGCCAGTCGGCGAGGAGGTGCGGGTAGCTGAAGGCGAAAGCGATGTCGCGGGCGACGGCGATCCGTTGGCCGAGAGGGCGCAATGCTGTTTCGCGTGCGCCATCCCTCTCTCGTGGGGAGAGGGTGGTCACGAAGTGACCGGGTGAGGGCGTGCGGTGTTCGCCGTTTCGCGCATCCCTCCACCGCCGCACCCCCTCATCCGGCTGCTCCGCAGCCACCTTCTCCCCATGGGAGAAGGATGGGCGCGTAGTCGCTCCCGCCGCGAGAATTGCATCCAAGTCGCAGCCCTCGGCGACCAGGGCTCCGACCCGCTCGATCTTTCGCTGGAGGTCTTCGTGCTCCTCGGCCTGCACCAGCCCCAGATGCCGCGACGGCAGCGCCACCGCCGGGTCACGGCGCACCAGCCCCAGCAACGGCAGGGAGGTTTTCGCGAAACCCTCGCGGAGGAGATCGGCGTGGCGATCGGAGGCGACGTGGTTGGCGACCGCGCCGACGACGGCGAAGCCCTCGGCAAGCCGGGCGCAGCCTTCGGCGACCGCCGCCGCCGATTGCGCGGTCCCTTGCGCGCCGACGACGAGCAGCACCGGCAGCCGGGTCAGCGCCGCGAGCGAGGCGGGCGAGCCGATCCCTCCGGCGCCCCCGTCATAGAGACCCATGACGCCTTCCACGATAACAAGGTC
>JACCSN010000839.1 GCA_013812985.1 Hyphomicrobiales bacterium
CGAAGCGGCGAGCCTGTGGATATTCCCCGCCTGTTCTCACCGCTTAGCCGGTAGCTGGCGTCAAGCTGACGCCGTTCAGCGCAGCCACATGATCCGACAGCATCGGCAGGTAGTCGCCGCCTTTTCCGGTGGCTTCGGCGGTCGACAAATATCCCTTCACGGTCGAGCCCAAAAGACTGGCGACGCCAGCCGAATTGGCGAGGTTCGCCAGGTAGCGCATGTCCTTGTGCGCGTTGGCGATCGTGAATTTATGCGCGTCGCGGTCGCGCTCAACCACGTATTTCATGAACGTGTCGTAGAAGCCGCAGCTCATGCGCCCGCCGCCGATGACGGCATGGAACGCCGCCGGCATGATTCCGGACTTGGCGCCAAGCGCCAGGGCTTCCGAATAAAGCGCGGCGTAGCCGATCGAGACGAAATTGTTGAGGAGCTTCATCGTGTGGCCCGCGCCCGGCGGGCCGACATGGACGATCTTCGCGGCGAAGCATTGGATCACCGGCAAAGCTGCCTCGAAGGCGGCATGGTCGCCGCCGACCATGCAGTCGAGAGTGCCGGCCTCGGCTTCCTTCGGCGTGCGGCTGAGCGGCGCGTCGACGAGAGCCGCGCCGACGCCCGCCAGCTCCTGCGCGAGCGCCGCCGTGGAAACCGGGTCGGAGGTCGACGAGTCAATCACGATGAGGCCGGGCCTGGCGCCGGCCAGGATGCCATCCGCGCCGCGGACAAGCGCCTCCACCTGCGGGCTGCCGGTGACGCAGAGCACGATGAAATCGGCGGCGGCCGCTATCTCGCGCGGGCTCGCCGCCTCGCGGGCGCCGCGCGCCAATAAGTCGTCTACGGGGGCGCGATTGCGATGCGCCATGACGAGGAGGTCGAAGCCTTTCTCCAGGATGTTCTTCGCCATCCCGTGGCCCATCAGGCCAACGCCGATAAAGCCGACCAGCTTGCTTGCCATGGAGTTCCTCTTGATCCGGGCGCGGGGCCGGTTGGTTGCTTGCAGGTCCCGCCTGCGCTCGTTCGGCTAAGCCGTGCGCCTCAGCTCGAAGCCGCCGCCGCCGGCCTGCTCGCAATGCACATCATTGGCTCCGGTGAAAGAGCAGCTGGCGGAACGCTGCTCTTGAGTCGCGACGGAGAGCCACTGCATGGCCACCTGGGCTCCGGTCAGGCTGTAGGTGCCTTGCGCCAGCACTTCGTTCGTCTTCACGAAACGGGAGGTGAAGCTCCCGCCCTGAAAACTGGCGACGAAAACGCCGTCGGTCGAGGCCCAGCTCCCGTCCATCGCCGTCCCCGTGGCGGGGGGAGGCGTTTGCTGACGGGTGACCTGGCAGGCCCCAAGCAGAATCGTTGAAAGCGCGAGCGCAGCTGCCGTTGATGCGCGAATCATGGGAATCCCTCGAATAACGGGAAATCATCATCGTCATGCGGGGTTCCCTGTCCAGAAGCGAAAGTGCGACTTCAGCGGCAAGCCGCCGCGGCCATTCCCGTCACCAGGCGCGATCGCGGTCCAGCACGGCGTCGAGCGGCCAGCGCCCCGGCCCAAATGCCAGCAGACCGAGAAGGCCGGCCGCGATCGGCGATCCGCCGCCGAGCTCGGTGAGGATGACGAGGGGCAGAAGTCTTGGCGAGACGCCGTAGCCTTCCATGTATCGGCTGACATCGGACGTGCTCCCGATCTGCACCCAGCCCTCGAAGACGAACACAAGGACAGCAAAATCCGCCCGAAAAGGGCGGTCAGACCGGCTCCGACGCTCCGCATCGGAGTGCCGGCGAAACAGAATCCAGCGGCGGCGCTAGGCCGACGCCGCGGCGGAGACGAGGCTGGCGGACGCACCCGGCCTGGTGCTGGACGGCGTCGGAATCTCGATATCGACCTCAAGCGTCGACATCGCGGAGCCGCGGTCCATCTTCACTTGAACCTTGTCGGAATCGACCTGGACGTGCTTCTTGATCACGGCCAGGATTTCCTCACGCAAGAGCGCGACGAGGTCGGACCCGCCGGCGAAGCTCCGTTCGTGGGCGAGCAGGATCTGCAGCCGGTCGCGCGCGACCGGAGCCGAGCTCTTCCGGGTGAAGAAAGCAAACAGGCTCATGCCGCCCTCCGTGCGAAGAATTTTGCGAAAAGGCGCTTCCTGTCGGTGGGGATGGTGACCTCCACCGTCTCGCCGGAAAGGCGGCGCGCCGCGTTAATGTAGGCTTGCGCGGGGGCGCTGGCCGGATTGCACAATGTGACCGGCGTGCCGAGGTTGGAGGCGCGAAGCACCTCCTGGCTCTCCGGGATGATCCCGAGAAGCGGGATCGAGAGGATCTCCAGCACGTCTTCCACCTTCAGCATCTCGCCGCGCTGCGCGCGCGCCGGGTCGTAACGGGTCAAGAGGAGGTGCTTCTCGATCCGCTCGCCTTTTTCCGCGCGTTCGGTCTTGGAATCCAAGAGGCCGATGATGCGGTCGGAATCGCGGACGGAGGAGACTTCCGGATTGGTGACAACAACCGCCACGTCGGCGTGGTGCATGGCGAGCTGGGCGCCGCGCTCGATGCCCGCCGGGCTGTCGCAGATGACCCAGTCGAACCTTTCCCTGAGCTCGCCCATGACGCGGGCGACGCCCTCGTTGTTCAAGGCGTCCTTGTCGCGGGTTTGCGAGGCCGGCAGCAGGAACAGCGTCTCGATCCGCTTGTCGCGGATCAGCGCCTGCGGCAGCTTGGCGTCGCCCTGGACGACGTTGATGAGGTCATAGACGACCCGGCGCTCGGCGCCCATCACGAGGTCGAGGTTCCGCAGCCCGACATCGAAATCAACGACCACGACGTTCTTCCCGCCGAGCGCCAGCGCGGCGCCGAGCGCCGCCGTGGACGTCGTCTTGCCGACGCCGCCCTTGCCGGATGTGACGACCAGTACTTTGGCCATATCGCTTTCCCCTCCTCGCGCCTTTCAGCTCAGCGCCGTCATCCTGATTGCGTTGCCGTCGAGCCAGGTCTGAACCGGTCGACCTCGATAATCGGAGTCCCAGGTGTCGGCCGTCTTGTAGAGGCCGTCGATCGCCAGGAGCTCAGCTTCAAGCTTGCCGCAGAAAATCCGCGCCGCCGGGTTGCCGATGGAGCCGGCGATGGCCCTGCCGCGCAGCGTCCCGTAGATGTGGATCGAGCCGCCGGCGACCACTTCCGCGCCCGACGCGACCGAGCCGATGATCGTGACGTCGCCTTGCGGGAAGATCACCGATTGGCCGGAGCGGACGGGGCTGTCGACGACCAGCGAGGCCGCTTGGCTCGCCGGCTGCGGCGCGCCGGCCGCCTTGGCTCCGTCCGGGGCCGATTTGACGTCGCGCACCGCGATGTCCGGCACCTCGACCGTGTCGGACTGCCGCCCGCCGCTGACCAGAGGCGGCATGCCAGGGCCGACGATCGCCGACTTGGCGCCCTCCAGCCCCATGATCCTCACGTCGCGCTGGCCAAGCTCGGCGATCAGGGCGGAGAGGCCGTCCTTGTCGAGCGGGAGAGCGGCGACATCGAGCACCACAGGGCGGCCGACGAAAAAACCGGGGGACTTGTGGATCCAGTCGTCAAGCTCCACGAGCCATTCCGGCAATGGCGGCTCGGGGGCGAGCACCAGAGCGAGGAAGGAGCGGCCACGGAAGCGAAGGGAAGGGCGGGTCTGAGCTGCGGCGGTCACGGGGATGTTCGCTTAATTGTTCGTTATGATTTGGCCGCGTCACGGTTAATTCCGGGTTAACGGCCGGAGCCGTGCGCTAAGAACATCGGCGGGGCTTGCGCGATGGTGCTTTCGCACCACAATCCAGTCCGTAGGCGCGGAGCCGGAACATGGCGGGGCCAGGGCCAAGGATGCGGATCGGCGTATGAGTTCGGGGCCGATGCGGCTCGGCTTTCCCGTCAAGGTGATGGGAGCGCCGGAGTTGAAGAGCAACGATGCGCGCCGCTGGCGGAGCGGGCCGCATCTCAGCGTCTCGCTGGAGTACCTTGACCGCATCCTGGACTATCTGGCGAAGCACCGGATCGGCATGTATCGGATGTCCTCCGAATTGGCGCCCTATGCGACGCATCCCGACATGCCGCAATTCCACGGAATGATCGCGGAGAGCGACGGCGAGCTTCGAGCGGTCGGGGCGAAAGCGCGCGAGCTCGATATCCGGCTCTCCTTCCACCCTTCGCAGTTCATCGTCCTGAACAGCCCCGATCCCCGGCTCGTGGAGAGAAGCGTGGCCGATATCTGCTCGCAGGCCGAGATGCTGGACCGCATGGAGCTTGGGCCGGAGGCGGTGGTCGTCATCCATGTCGGCGGCAGCTACGGCGATCGCGCCGCGGGCGCGAGCCGCTGGGTGGAGACTTGGCGCGTTCTGCCGGAGCACGCCCGGCGCCGGCTTGTCCTGGAGCACGATGACCTCCGTTTCAGCGCCGCCGATGTCCTGTGGATCCACGGCGAGACCGGCGTGCGGCTCATCTTCGACCACCAGCATCATTGGTGCTTCAATCCGGAAGGGCTCGACATGGTCGAGACGCTTCGCGCCATCTTGAAAACCTGGCCGGCGGGCGAGCGGCCGAAGATTCATTTCTCGACGCCCCGGACCGAGCTTCGCGAGGTGAAGCGGACGGACCGCAAGACCGGCAAGACGACGACTGCTTATCTCGCCCCGGTGTGGACCGGTCATGGCGATTTCACCAACCCCTTCGAGTTCGCCACCTTCATGCGTGCCGCCGCCGGGCTCACATTCGACGTGATGCTGGAAAGCAAGGCGAAGGATCTCGCTCTGGTCCGGCTCCGCCCGGACATGCTGCGCTATGCGCCCGACGTGGCGTCGCGCTTCGGGCTGTCCGCAGAGGAGGGACGCGTGCTGGAAGCGGAACAAGCTGCTTTGCTGGAGAGGGAGAACGGAGCACCGGTCGATCCACCTCTCCCGTAGGTTTAGGCTTCTCAAAACGCCAGAACGCGAGCACGGCTGTGTTGGCTGATGGCGGTGTTCGAACGCACATGACAAGGAGAAGCGCTTCTGGAAGGATGGCGACGAGGCGGGCGCTCGGAAGCGGGTGCTAAGATGAAGAAACTTGGTTTTGTTGCCGGTGTCTGGGTGGCGGCGTTCTTCGCCAGTCCGGCTTTGGCCCAAAATTTCGAAACGTGCGGCGGC
>JACCSN010000843.1 GCA_013812985.1 Hyphomicrobiales bacterium
TCAGGACACAGCTGCTCATTTTGCTGGTCGTCATCGCCGCACTCTTGATCGCGGATCGCGCGCGCGAGATCATGGCGGCACGGAACGACGGGATCGCGAGAGCCAAGGAAGACATCTTCGACCTCGCGCGGCGCTCAGCGCGAGGCGGAAATTCTCGCGCATGCCAGGGCGATGCTCGCGCTTGCCGCAAGCCTGCCGGAGATTCGAGCCGACTCCCCAACGGCCTGCCGGAACCCCTTCCGCCGGCTGGCCGACGCGCTGCCCTGGCTCGACGACCTGTCGTTGATGAATCTCGATGGGCGCCTTGTTTGCACCAGTGCGAACGCCACCACGAACCGGGGCGTTGCTGACCGGGACAATTTCAAGGAAGTGCTCGCCAAACGCGCCTTCGTCGTCAGCGATTTGCTGATCAGCCGACTGACGAACCGGGCGGTGGTGGTCGCGGCGATGCCGAAGAAGACCGGTCATCGCGTCGATTCCGTTCTGCTCGCCAGCATCAACGTCGATTGGCTGAGCCGGATGGCCACGGCGACAAGCGGCTTGAACACCGCGGACGTGCTGCTTCTCGACAGCAAAGGGATGGTGATCGCCGCGTCGACCGGGTTTTCGATCTGGATCGGAAAAGACTTCGACGCAGCTCCGGAATTCTGGAATGCCCTCAAGAAAGCGGACGGCGTTTTCGAATCGGCCGCCTTCGATGGCGCGACCCGTATCGTCGGTCATGTCCGGCTGCCCGGCACGAAGGCTGTCCTGACAGTCATGCGCACGGAAGCGGATGTCCTCAGCAAGGTCAACGACAGCGCTCGCAACGCGCTCGCCAAGATTCTCGTCACCGGCTTGTTCTGCTTTCTGGCCATCTGGCTCGGCGGCGAGCGCCTCGTCTTGAAGCCGATCGACGACCTGACCAGGAGCGCAGCGCGCCTCGGCTCCGGCGACCTGACGGCGCGCGTCGAAGCGGGGCGGCTTTCGCCTGAGCTCCGGCTTCTGGGCCAGACCTTCAACGGCATGGCGGCCAAGCTCGCCGAGCACAACATGCAACTGCGGAAATCCAACGCGCAACTGGCCGAGCTCGCCTCCACCGACGGTCTGACCGGGGTGGCCAACCGGCGCCGCTTCGACGAGGAGATTGAGGCCGAATGGCAGCGCGCCGTGCGCGACGGCACGCCGCTCAGCGTGCTGATCGCCGATGTCGACCATTTCAAGAAATTCAACGACCGCTACGGCCATCTCGAAGGCGACGAATGCCTCAAGCAGGTCGCGAACGTGCTCAAGGGCGCGGCGCGCCGGGCGGGCGATCTGGCCGGCCGCACCGGCGGCGAGGAATTCGCCGTGCTTCTGCCTGGGCCCGAGATCGGGGACGTCCTGCGCATCGCGGAAACGATCCGCGCCCGCGTGGCGGCGCTCGGCATACCCCATGCCGAAAATTCCGGCGGCTGCGTGACCCTCAGCATCGGCGCGGCGACCTTGAGGCCCGAACGCGACGAGAGCGTGCGCAAGCTCCTGGACGCCGCCGACGCGGCGCTCTACCGCGCCAAGCGCAGCGGCCGCAACCGCGTCGTCTCCGACCCGCCGCCGGTCTCGCTGGCCTCCAGCGCCTGACCTGCTCGAGCGCCGCCGTGCATCGGATCGCCCAGCCGCGGACAGGCCGGTCGACGCGCTTTGGGGGATTCCACGCTTCGGCAAGCTTCACAAGCCTGACACAAGCGCTGTAGACTATTTGCGTGGACGGAGAGGAATCATCCCGGTTCCCCGAACTCGACGCGTAAGTGATGACGGCACATGCTTCGCCCGACGCGCATCCGGCGCTGGTGCTGAACGCCGATTTTCGGCCCCTCAGCTATTACCCCCTGTCGCTGTGGTGCTGGCAGGACGCGATCAAGGCCGTCTTCCTGGACCGGGTGAACATCGTCTCCGAATACGACATCGCGGTCAGAAGCCCGAGTTTCGAGATGCGGCTGCCGAGCGTCGTCTCGCTCAAGACCTACATCAAGCCCTCCAGGCACCCGGCCTTCACCCGCTTCAACGTCTTCCTGCGCGACCGTTTCCAGTGCCAGTATTGCGGCGCGCCCGAGGATCTCACCTTCGATCACCTGGTGCCGCGCTCGCGCGGCGGCCATACGACGTGGGGCAACGTCGTCACGGCCTGCGCGCCGTGCAATCTCAAGAAGGGCAACAAGGCGTGCCGCGACGTGAGCATGTGGCCGCGGCAGAAGCCTTACGAGCCGACCGTGCACGATCTGCACAATAACGGCAGGCTGTTCCCGCCGAACTACCTGCACCGGAGCTGGCTCGATTACCTCTACTGGGACGCCGAGCTGGAGCCTTAAGCTCAGGCCCGGCGAAGGCTTGCGGCGGCGGCGAACGCGCCGAGGCCCGCCAGGAGCACCGAGATCAGGACGTTCCAGCCGGCGAAGGACAGCCCGAGCAGCCGCCAGGTCGCATCGGTGCAACTCGGGGCGTGCATATTCTGCAGCTGGTTCAGCATGTCGGCCGCGTTGTCCACCCCGACTGACGGAGCGCAGGAGGCCGGCCCCTCCCAGAACCGCCACTCGACGCCCGCATGATAGGCCGCAAGCCCGGCATTGTAGAGCATGAGCGCGGCGAACAGGCCGAAAAGGGTAGCGATGACAGCCCTCTGGCCGCCGGCTAGCGCGGCGGTGCCGACCATGACCAAAAGCGGGATGCCGACGTAATAAGGCGTCCGCTGCATCAGGCAGAGCGCGCAGGGCTGGTAGCCACCGAGATGCTGGAACCCGAGCGCGCCCAGGATCGCGGCGCCGGCGATGGCGAGCATGGCCAGCGCCAACCAGAACGGCTCGCGAAAGATGTTGTCGGTGAGTTGCTTCGCGGGCATCGCGCTCCTCGTCGCCTCCGGCAAGGCTCTAGCGCGTCAGCCGCCGCTTGGCCAGTTCGCATGACCGGCCGCAGGCCGTGAAAGAGGACCGCGGAACTGCGATCGATAGCCGGGATTGACCCCTGGCCCGCAGTAGCTCATATCCGCGCGCGCTGCCCCTGTGGCGGAATGGTAGACGCGGCAGACTCAAAATCTGTTGCCTGCAAGGGCGTGCTGGTTCGAGTCCGGCCAGGGGCACCATTCCTATTCTGGGCTTTGAGCCTGATGGAAATTCAGCTGCTAAATCTCTGCGGTGAGGACGATCAGGACCAGTGCGTCGAAGATCACCTGCG
>JACCSN010000860.1 GCA_013812985.1 Hyphomicrobiales bacterium
ATGGCGGCAGTCTCACCGTCCGCATGCCCCTGACATTCCGCAAACAGGGCGGACGCAAGCGGGTGGTCGCGCCGGACGGCAGCGAAGGATGGACAGCGCCGCGCCAGCATGTCGACACCACCGTGCTCAAGGCGCTGGCGCGGGCGCACCGGTGGCAGCGTATGCTGCAATCCGGCGCGTTCGCCAATGTAAGCGAGCTGGCCACGGCGGAGAGGATCAATGCCTCCTATCTCAGCCGGGTTCTCCGCCTCACGCTGCTGGCGCCGGAGGTCGTCGAGGCGATTCTGGACGGAACGCAGCGGGCGGAGATCACGCTGGCGCTGCTGATGAAGCCGTTTCCGGTGGAATGGGAGCGGCAGCATGGAGCCTTCCGGCTCATAACCTGAGGTCACAGGTTCAAATCCTGTCCCTGCAACCAAATCCCTAAGCTGCATCAGCAGCTTAACAAAGCGCCCCGCGATCACCTCGCGGGGCGCTTCGGTTTTGGTCGCGCCGGTGTCGTGTATCCGGTGGGCACTCACCGAAACATAGCTCAGAACCTCTCACCGGCATGGCCAACGCTCCCGCAGTGCCAGCGACGCGCCGGCGAGCATGTCGAGATCCAGAAACTGCGGGTGCTTGCGCATCCACGTCAGAAACGTCTCGCCCAGATCCTCTATCTGGTACGCGGCTCCGCAAAGCCCACCTTTGTGACCGCCCTCGCCGAAAGCGGTGAGCGTATCGGCGATGCCCATGAGATAGGCCGCGCACCAGCTCGCGGCGGCTGCCTGTTCCGCTTCGCACGCTCGAACGAGGCCGTGTCCGGAACGCTTGTCACTCGTGTCGTCCAGCCTGCCCTGCGCTGGAGCCGACGCCAGCATCCCTATCAACGCCGGCGCCACCGCGCACATCACGATCTGCCGCGGCAGTATAGCCGTGATCATCCCTTCGCCACCTTCACGTGCTGGAGTGCCGCCTGAAGCCCCTTTGCGAGCTTGGCCGTGTCGTCGTTGGCCCAGAAGTGCATGAAGAACAGCCGGGGCTCGTCGCTGAGCATGTGGTTGTGCAGGGCCGTGACCTCGATTCCGTGCTCGCGCAATGCCCGGAGTACAGGGTTAACCTCCTCTGCGGTCAGCACGAAGTCGCCCGTGATCGCCGCCTTGCGGGCGCCGGTCGGCTGGAAGTTGATGGCGATCGCAGAGCCCATGGCCTCGGGCACCTCCATGCCCTTGTCCTTGATCGCCTCGGCGCGTGGAATGCTGACTTGGTAGACGCCGCCGTTCACCTTGCCCTTGCGCCCGAGCGCCTGATCGATGACGGCTGTATCAAGGTCGAGCTTCTGATCGGCCGAGGCCGCCGGCGGTTGCGAGCTCGCGGCAGTGCCGCCGCCGAGCGGCGTACGGCTTTTGCCCAGCGCCTCGCGCAGCGCGGTCGCGAGCTTCACGGCGTCGCCGTGCCCGCCGACGTGCATGTACATGGTGGCGGGCTCAGATCGCAGCAGATGATTGTGAAGCGCCGTGATCTCCAGCCCGTTCTCGACGAGGGTCTTCATCACGGGGTTGACCTCCTCGTGAGTGAGCACGAGGTCGCCCATAACCATCGCGTCCTTATCGCCCATAGGCTGGAATGCCAGCCACGAGCCGAGCGCCAGCGCTGGCTTGATCTCCACCCCATCGAGCGTGACCTTCAGGTCTGAGCGCGGTAACCCGACCCGGTATATACCGCCCGGCTGAACCGTCCCCTCCTTGCCGAGGGCCTGCCCGACTGCCTTCCAGTCGGGCTCGGCGAGCGCCGGCGCGAAGGTGATGGTGGCGGCGGCAAGCGCCGCGACAAACATTCTGCTCATTTGTAACCTCCTGTGGTGTCGCCCCCGAGCTCCGATCGCTCACCTCGTCGGCGGCGCATCGCCGACGAGGATGCAAAGCACTACTGGCGCGCTGCCGGCGTCTGCAGGATTCCCTCTTCGAATATGTCGCTGCCGGGCTGTCGAAGCTGCGCGTTCCGGCTCGACGTCCAGACCTCGTAGCAGCCTTGCTCGCTTCCCCGGTCGAGGCAGAGTTTGTCCTTTTCGACGCGCCAAGCGCCGGTTCCTTTCTTGCCCATCGAGAAGGAAGAGAGGCGCCCGCTGCGGTCGAACACGTAGGCCCAATGGACCTCATCATCGGTGAACTCCATTCCCTTGAACCGCGCCGCAATCTCTGAGCCTTTGAGCTGTCGGAATGTCTCGGCCGCACCGGCTGCACTCACGCCGCCGGCGAAACCCGCGATAATCAAGCTGAAGGCAAGCGCACGTATTGGCATCGAAGGGATCTCCGGCGGCTCATTGCAGGGGCTTGATGTCGAGCCTGTCGAATCGCGTGACGCTGTCGGCCTTGGTCCAGAGCGCCGCCTTCCCCGGTGCTCGGAATGTCGAATCCGTCACCGCGAACAATTGCTCGCCGTTAAACAGGACCGTGAACCGGTCGCCCTGAGCCCGCAGCGTCAGCT
>JACCSN010000128.1 GCA_013812985.1 Hyphomicrobiales bacterium
GAGCCGCGATTCTGAGCGGAAAACACGTCGCTTGCAGAATCACCTGCGAACCCGATGCTGGTGCAAAGATTGCACTTGATGATGCTGTAGCACTTCCGGAGCGTTTCCGAGTCCGGTTTTCTGGATCGCAGAGAGAAGCACTCGTTCAGCTAATCTCTCAGGAGGGCCTCATGGCCAGAGTTCGGCTGGTGACAACGCCGAAACCCGTCCGACTTCCCCGGCGACCGCTTGTCCGAACAGCCCATCAAAACGCAAAGGAGCACCGGGCGGCTTAGCCCGTTCGTCGCGACGCGGGCACTCCTGAGAGCGTGACCGCCCCAGCGTGAGGCAGCAGTGTTAAAGCGAGGACTGCAAGGAGCAGCAACCCGAAGGCGATCCGGGCGATGTTCTGCAAGAACCGGCGCTCAAGTATTCTGCGGTGCTTCCCACGGGTCATTCGCCTGCTCCCCGGAGATACGTCGGAGTAGGGCCTACAACGCTTCTGGAGTGCGATGCGCACCTTACGGCGCGGGACCCCAGAGCTGACCGCAATCCTTAAGCGGCTGCGCGCAGAACAGGTCGGAGCAGTCACAATGGTCGCCGTCCAAGGGTTGTTGGGCGACATGCTCTCTTGACGCTACCGGCTCCGATGGCCTCACCGTCATTGGCGACGAGACTGGATATGACACTCGGCTCAGCTCCTCTTGCGGGGGTGCGTCAGCGGTAGCAACGGGCTCGTCGTCAGGAGGTCGCGGAACCGGTAGACGTGCGAGGATCGCGCTTCCCCGTTGCTGAGCAGTGGATTCCGCCCTCCTTGCTGGCTGGCTAGGTAGCGTCGCAGAGGCCGAGTTAACGCGGGGCTTGGGGCTGGCTCTGACTGGCCTCTCCGCCGTGTCCTGTTGCCGAGCAGGGCCACTGACCGGGGCTTCTGGCTCCCGGGAGTGCCCTTGGTGCGGAAGGAACAGTAAGGCTTCACATCCGCCCAGAGCCCATGCGATCCCTAGCGGCAAGGCCATTCGAAGCGCCTTGACGCTCGTCATGTTGCACCCTTCGCTGCCGCGCTTGCTCACAGCCGCCCCGGTGGAGGCGGACACCGAGGCGGCCGATTGCGGGTCAGGCGAGACTCGTCCGCCGCACATCCGAAGCTGATCGATTATAATTAAGGCGACGTGAATAGGCGGCGGCTCGTCGGCCTGCGTTCTGCCCTGCTAAGTTTAACGTTTCGCTTAATGTGTATTTCAGTCAAGACGATCTAGTCGTCTCAGTTCTACGCGGGGTAGGAACAGATGAGAGATCGCCGATCAGCGTCGAGGGCCAGCGTAAACAAGGTTGGCTCCGCTAGCACCGCAAACTTCTCAGCGAACTGCACGATTGAAGAGCTGAGCAAAACCGGAGCGCGGCTGCACTTCAGCCATGCCATCGTTCTTCCACTGAAATTCGTGCTGAGGTTTGTAGACGACGGACACGAAGAGATGGTCACGATGGTGTGGCGGAAGGGAGCTGTCGTGGGTGTAAGCTTTGCGCGCCCAATTCCAATGGATCACCTCGACCGTCAATCGCCTCCTGCCGAAAACCAGCGCCAAGCCACGCCGCCCAGGACAATGGCCAGCAGGACGCAGAAGGAGCCCGGTTCTTCGTGCCATCTCCTCTTTCGCCGTCGCTTCCAATCGGGCCGCATTCTGCGCGAGGATCATCTCGCCTCCGCGCCACGCTCGTCCTCGGTCGCCAGGAGTCGTTGCTTAGCTGGCGCGGCAGCGGTGCCTCAGGCCGCTTTCTTGAACCTTGCCTCATCGGGAAGGACTGAGGGACACCGGAGTGTGACCGGAACGCGCTCGCGTCTAGGCCGCCTTGCGGGCCTCCTCCGTCCTAAAACCCTCGGGAGCAACGACTACGGGGATCCTCTGCCTGATCGCCTCCCGTGTGAGCCGCTCGCCAAGCTCAATTCGATTCACGTGAAGAGGCGTCGCGTCGGCGAGCCGCTCTGCCAGCTTGTCAGCCCAGAGTAAGCTCGTTCTGGCCTTTGCCTGACGAACCGCGGCCACGACCACTGATTGGAAGGTCTTGTCCATTCGCGCCTCCTTGCTCGAACGAATCGGGACTTGCGCTTTTCTGGCGTCGGCCTTTGACGATGTGATGACGCGAATGTGGTCATCCCAGAACAGAGCCGTGACGTGCAATCCGCCGCCGCGCCCTGAAGCTCGCGAGGGTAGCGACAGAGATCGATTTTGGCAGGCTTGGTTTCAACGGCCCCCGGTCCTTCGCCCCTCATATCTCACCGGGGCCGCTCTCGCCGAACTCTACGGCACTGGCGTCGAATGCCCCTGCAAATAGGCTGGACCGGTAGAGGCAGCAACTTTCGGCCACAGCACCCTACGCG